>JBKJYC010000447.1:0-4395 GCA_046715885.1 Usitatibacter sp. | reverse complement strand
GATGAGGATCTCGCCCGCGTTGCAGGCGAGCAGGAAGTAGACGAACTTGCGGATGTTCGAGTAGATGATGCGGCCCTGCTCGATGGCGGCGACGATGCTGGCGTAGTTGTCGTCGGTGAGCACCATGTCGGCGGTCTGCTTGGTCACGTCGGTGCCCGTGATTCCCATGGCCACCCCGATGTTCGCGCGCTTGAGCGCCGGGGCGTCGTTCACCCCGTCGCCCGTCATCGCCACGACGTGGTCGCGCGACTTCATCGCGTCGACGATGCGCGTCTTGTGCTGTGGCGAGACGCGGCAGCAGACTTCCAGCCGGTCGGCGCACGCGGAGAGCTCGGCGTCGCTCATCGCCTCGATCTGCGGCCCGGTGAGCACCAGCCCGTCCTTGCCCAGGAGCCCGATGTCGCGCGCGATGGCTTCCGCCGTCTCCTTGTGGTCACCGGTCACCATGACGCTTCTGAGGCCCGCCCCCTTGGCGACCTTGATCGCCTCCAGGACCTCCGGCCGCGCGGGGTCGATCATGCCCAGCAGGCCGAGGAAGACCAGGTCGCGCTCGACCGCGTCCGGGGTCGGGCTCTCCGGCACCGAGTCCAAGGGCCGGTACGCGACGCCCAGGACGCGCAGCGCGCCGCGGGCCATCTCCTGGTTGCGCTCGAGCACCTCCTGGCGTCGCTCCTCGGAGAGCTCCAGCGCTTCGCCCCCCACCTGGACGCGGGTGCACAGGCCCAGCAGTACGTCGGGCGCTCCCTTCACGAAGGCGATATGCCCGGCGCCCTCGCGCCGGTGGATGGTGCTCATGCGCTTGCGGTCGGAATCGAACGGGATCTCCTGCACGCGCGGCATCGCCTTCTCGGCGTCCTCGCGAGAGAAGCCGCCCTTGGTCGCGACAACGGCCATGGCCCCCTCGGTGGGGTCGCCCACCATGCGCCAGCCGGAGCCCGTGACATCCGGCTCGATGCGCGCATAGTTGCAGAGCACGGCACCCTGCAGCAGCAGGGTGGCGTCGGCGTCAGTGCGCGGATCGAAGGACTCGCCGCCCTCCAGAGCGAACTGGCCCACCGGCTGGTAGCCCTCGCCGCTCACGCGGACGCGCTTGCCGCCGACCCAGCCTCGCACCACGGTCATCGCGTTCTGCGTGAGCGTCCCGGTCTTGTCGGAGCAGATCACCGTCGCGCACCCGAGCGTCTCCACGGCGGGGAGCTTGGGGATGAGCGCATTGCGCTTGATCATCTGCTGCATGCCGAGCGCGAGGCAGATGGTCACGATCGCGGGCAGCCCTTCGGGGACCGCGGCGATCGCGAGGCTCACCGCCGTCATGAAGAGGTTGATGATGTCCTTCTGCTCGGCGCGCAGGTACTCCATCAGGCCCAGGCTGAAGATCTGCGTGATGCGCGTGTCGCGGATGAGGCCGTAGACCAGCACCACTGCGCAGATCCCGATGCACAAGGTGCCAAGCACCTTGCCGAGCTCCTGGAGCTTGCGTTGCAGCGGCGTTTCCTCCTCCACGTAGGACTGGATCATCTCGGCGATCAGGCCGATCTGCGTCTGCATCCCGGTCCCGGTGATCACGCCCCGCCCGCGGCCATAGGTCACCATCGTGCTCATGAACGCGCAATTGCGCCGGTCGCCGAGAGGAAGCTGCGCCTCCAGGACCGCGTTCGCGTTCTTCTCCACCGGCACCGATTCGCCGGTGAGGGAGGCTTCCTCGACCTTGAGATTGACCGCGGAGACCAGGCGCAGGTCGGCGGGAATGTAGTTGCCGGCCTCGAGCAGCACCAGGTCCCCCGGAACCAGCTCCCGGCCCGGCACCGTCACCTGGCGCCCGTCGCGCAGCACCTGTGCGGTGGGCGCGGCCATCTTCTTCAGGGCCGCGAGCGCCTGCTCGGCCTTCGATTCCTGGATCACGCCGATGACCGCATTGAGCACCACGATGCACATGATGGCGATGGAATCGACGTACTCGCCCAGCGCCAGCGCGATCAGCGCGGCGACGATGAGGATGATGACGAGGTAGTTGTTGAACTGGTCCCAGAGCAGCGCGAGGAAGCCTGGCCGGGGCTTCTCGGTCAGCTCATTGGGTCCGCCGCTCTGCAGCCGGCGCGCGGCTTCCGCGGCACTGAGCCCGCGCTCGCCGTCGCTCGCCAGGTCTCGCAGCACCGCCTCGACGGTCTGCGCATGAAAGGCCTTGTCTTCCATGACGGCTCTCCTTTCCTCCGGATTCCCTCGCGGACGGCCGGCTGCAGGACGGGCCGCCCCGGGCAGCTTACTTGACCAGCAGGACGGGCACCTTGCTCAGCTGCGCGACGCCCTGGGCCACCGAGCCCAGCATTGCGCCCGTGAACGTGCCAAGCCCGCGGGTCCCCATGACGACGAGGTCGAAGGCGTGCTTCGAGGCGTACTCGCTGATGGTCTCCCACGGCTTGCCTACAAGCTGGTGGTCGGTGTGCTTCACGCCCGCTTCGTCGAGGAGCTTGCGCGCACGCGCAAGCGCGCGCGAGCTGCGCTCCCGGTGGAAGTCCTCCACCGATTCCTTGGGGATGAACCGGCTCACGTCGCCGGAGACCTCGCGATCCACGTTCATCACGTGGATCTCCATGGTCGCGGGCGCCGGATGCTTGCGCCACAGGTCGATCACGTAGGACACCGCGGCCGCGGCGCCGTCCGAGGCGTCCACCGGCAGGAGGACGCGGTTGAAGAGAGCCGCGGCGGTCGCGGGCGCGGGGGCCGCGGGTGCCGGCGCTGCAGCCGCGTCCAGCTCGACCAGCAGGGGCCGGCGCGCCAACACCCGGCCGGCGAGCCAGTTCCCGACGAGGAGCACCCCGGCGGCGCCAGCGGCCGGACCCACCCAGTGCAGGAATGCGGCCTGCGAGTCGACCCATTCCTTCACCAGCGGATCGGTCACGAACATCTCGCCCGCCACCCAGCCCAGCAGGGCGGCGCCGATCTTGATGATGATGGGGTAGCGGTCCATGACCTTCAGCAGCAGTGTGCTGCCGAAAACCACGAGCGGGATGCTGATCGCGAGGCCGACCACGAGCAGCGTGATGCTGCCCTTCGCCGCCGCGGCCACCGCAATGACGTTGTCCAGGCTCATCACCAGGTCGGCGATGAGGATGGTCCTCATCGCGCCCCAGAATCCGACCGTGCCCTTGCCGTGGCCCTCGCCCTCGTCCTCGGGCATCATCAACTGCACCGCGATCCAGAGCAGCAGTACGCCGCCGACGAGCTTGAGGTAGGGAAGCCGCAGCAGCTCCACCGCGACGATCGTGAGGATGATCCGCATGATGACAGCGGCACCGCTGCCCCATATGATGGCCTGCTTCTGCTGCTTCGGCGGCAGCGAACGTGCCGCGAGCGCGATCACGACCGCGTTGTCGCCCGAGAGGACGATGTTGATCCCGATGATCGTCATCAACCCGCCCCAGAACAGCGGGGTCAAGATCTCGATCACGTGCCTCTCCCCATTGTTGTATCCCGCGCCTTCGCAGCGGCGCGCTCCACTATAATTTGCCGACCCCGCAACGTCCAGTCGCAATCCGGCTCACAGGTTGCGGGAGGTTCCGGCGAAAGGTAGTGACCGGCAATGGGAATGGCCTTGACTTGCATCAAGACGCTTCGAGGGATCGCCTACGCGGCCCTGCTCGGCGCGCTCTCGAGCGCGGCCCTCGCCGATGGCGCGTCCGTGCTCGCCGCGGATGCGGACGTGCTCGCGGCGAAGGAGGCCGCGCAGCGCGGCAACGTGAAGGCGCTCGAGGCCCTGCGCCCTCGCCTCGCCGGGCACCTGCTCGAATCCTATCCCGCGTACTGGCTGCTCGTCGCGCAGGTGGAACGCGGCGCCGACCCCGCGCAGGTGCGCGCGTTCCTCACCCGCTACGCGGACAGCCCGCTCGCGGAATCCTTGCGGCGCGAGTGGCTGAAGGCGCTGGGGGCCTCGGCGTCGTGGGAACTCTTCCGCGCCGAGTATCCGCGGCTGGTCGGCGAGGATCCCGAGCTCACCTGCTATGCGTTCCAGGCGCGGCTCGCCCAGGACGATGCGGAGGCCTTGGGCGAGGCCCGATCGCTCTTCCTCGCGGGCCGAGAGGCGCCGGCCAGCTGCGAGGCCGTGTTCGCCGCACTGGTGGAGGCGAAGAAGATCGGCGACGCCGAGGTCTGGGAGCGCATGCGCAAGCTCCTCGCCGCCAACCTCGTGCGCGACGCCAAGCGTGCCAACGCGATGGTGGCACCTGGCCAGGCGTTCAACGACAAGGCGCTCGACCGCGCGCTGGCCGATCCCGGCAAGTTCCTCGCGCTGGAGAAGTCGCCGATCCTGAACCGCGCCTCGAAGGAGCTCGCGATCTACGCGCTGGGCCGCCTCGCGCGCACTCGGCCCGAGGAGGCGGCCGAGCGCCTGGCGCTCGT
>JBKJYC010000446.1:0-4093 GCA_046715885.1 Usitatibacter sp. | reverse complement strand
TGTCGCGCGGATGCAGGCCGATGGTGGGCTCGTCGAGGATGTAGCAGACGCCGCGCAGGTTGGAGCCCAACTGTGCGGCGAGGCGGATGCGCTGCGCTTCACCACCGGAGAGCGTGGGCGCCCCGCGGTCGAGCGAGAGATATCCCAGCCCCACCTGCTCGAGGAAGCCCAGGCGCGAGTCGAGCTCGGCGAGGATATCGCGGGCGATCTCGCCCTCGCGTCCCGAAACCGAGAGCGCCGCGAAGAAGCCGTGCGCCCTGGAGATCGGCTGCGCGCTCATGTCGGCGATCGACTGGCCGCGGAAGCGCACGGCCAGCGCTTCCTTGTTGAGCCGCTTGCCCTCGCATTCGGCGCACGCCTCGTCCAGCTCGAGCCATTCGACCCAGGAGTCGAGCACGTGGTCCTCGGTGCCGGTCCTGGAGCGCTCGTCGTCCCAATCCACCTCGTCGATCTTCAGGCCCGTGCCGTAGCACGCCGCGCACCAGCCGTGCTTCGAGTTGTACGAGAAGAGCCGCGGGTCGAGCTCGGGAAAGCTGCGCCCGCACGAGCCGCAGGCTCTCTTGGTCGAATAGACCTGCACGTCGTGCCCGCCCCAGCCGCCGCAGCACACGTGCACCACACCCTTGCCGGCCTCGATCGCCGCCGCCAGCGCGGCGCGCAGCTCCTTCTCGTTCGCGGGCGTCACGACGACCTGCGCGATCGGCAGCTCCAGCGTGTGCTCGCGGAAGCGGTCCAGGCGCGGCCAGCGGTTCGTGGGAAGGTATTCGCCGTCCACGCGCAGGTGGGACACTCCCTTTCCCATCGCCCACTTCGCGAGATCGGTATAGACGCCCTTGCGGTTGAGCACCAGCGGGGCCATCACGGCGATGGTCTCGTTGCGCCGCTCCTTCAGGATGCGCGCGGCGATGGCGTCCAGGCTCTGCGGCTCGATCGGCACGTCGCAAGCGGGACAGAACTGCGTGCCCAGCTTCACGAACAGCAGGCGCAGGAAATGGTGGATCTCGGTTTGCGTGGCAACCGTGCTCTTGGAGCCGCCGCGGCTGGTGCGCTGCTCGATGGCTACCGTGGGCGGGATGCCGAAGATCGCGTCCACGTCCGGCTTCGACGCCGGCTGCACGAACTGGCGCGCGTAGGCATTGAGCGACTCGAGGTAGCGCCGCTGCCCTTCGGCGAAGACGATGTCGAAGGCGAGGGTCGACTTGCCCGAGCCAGAGACGCCGGTCACCACCGTGAACTTGCCGCGCGGGATGCAGACGTCGATGCCTTTCAAATTGTGCTCACGCGCGTGGCGCACGAAGATCGAATGCTTCGCCGCGGCGGGGACGGCATGCGCGCTGCCCGCCAACTTCGCGAGGCGCAGGTACTCCCCGCGCTTCTCCTGCACGTCCTTCGAGACCACACCGGAGAGCGCCATCTCGTACTCGCGCAGCGCCACCCCGGTGTGCGATCCAGGGTGCGCCATCACCTGCGACGGCGTGCCTTCGGCGACGATCGCGCCGCCCGCATCTCCACCCTCGGGACCGAGGTCCACGATCCAGTCCGCGGCGCGGATCACGTCGAGGTTGTGCTCGATCACGATGAGCGAATGCCCGGCGGCGATCAGCCGGCGGAAGGCGCCCAGGAGCTTGCGGATGTCCTCGAAATGCAGTCCGGTGGTGGGCTCATCGAAGAGGAAGACGCGCGTCTGCTTCTCGACCGCGGGATGCAGGGCCGCCATCACCTTCCCGGTTCGTTTCGCGCGCACCTCGGGGCGCATCGGCAGCGCGGAGATGGAGCGGCCCGACGCCTCGGCCAGGTGGCCGGCCAGCTTCAGGCGCTGCGCTTCACCGCCGGAGAGCGTGGGCACGGGTTGCCCCAGGCGCAAATAGTCCAGGCCAACGTCGGCGAGCGGCTCGAGGCGGGTGAGCACTTCCGGGTGGCCGGCGAAGAACGCGAGCGACTCATGGATGGTGAGCTCGAGCACCTCCGCGATGCTGCGGCCGTTCCACGAGATCTCGAGGATCTCGTCGCGGTAGCGCTTGCCGTTGCAGTCGGGGCAGCGCAGGTACACATCGGAGAGGAATTGCATCTCCACGTGCTCGAAGCCATTGCCGCTGCAGGCCGGGCAGCGTCCGTTGCCGGAGTTGAAACTGAAGGTGCCGGCCGTATAGCCACGCGCCTTCGACTCCGGCGCCTTGGCGAAGAGTTCGCGGATCGCGTCGAAGGCGCCCACGTAGCTCGCCGGGTTGGAGCGCGTGGTGCGCCCGATGGGTGACTGGTCCACGAACACGACGTCGTTCACGTGCTCCACGCCGCCCAGACCCTTGAACGCGCCCGGCGTTTCCGTGGGCCGTCCCAGGTGCTTCAGGAGCGCGGGATGCAACACGTCCTGCACCAGCGTGGACTTGCCCGAGCCCGACACGCCCGTCACGCACACCAGCCGGTTGAGCGGAAACGACGCGTCGATGTTGCGCAGGTAGTGCTCGGCGGCGCCCTGCACGACGAGGCGTGGCGTCCTCGCATCCGGCGGCACGGGCGCCACGCCGGAATCGGCGCGCCTGCGACCGGAGAGGTATTCGGCGGTGATGGTTCCTGAGCGCTTCAACGCCGCCGGCGGGCCGAAGAAGACGATCTCGCCGCCGCGCTCGCCCGGGCCCGGCCCCATGTCGAGCAGCTTGTCGGCTTCGAGCATGATCTGCGGATCGTGCTCCACCACCACGAGGGAGTTGCCCGCGTCGCGCAGGCGCTTCATCACGTCGATCACCCGGCCCATGTCGCGCGGGTGCAGGCCGATGGAGGGCTCATCCAGCACGAAGAGCGTGTTGACCAGGGACGTGCCGAGCGCGGTGGTGAGGTTGATCCGCTGCACCTCGCCGCCCGAGAGCGTGCGCGACTGGCGGTCGAGCGTGAGGTAGCCCAGGCCCACCTGGCAGAGGTAGCCCAGGCGCGCACGCACCTCGTCGAGCAGCTGCTCCGTGGCTTCATCCATGGGCGCCGGCAGCGCCAGCGAGGCGAAGAGGTCGCGCGCGCGTTGCGCGGGAAGAAGCATCACGTCGTGCAGTGAGAGTCCGGGCATCGATGCGAGCTGCTCCGGCGTCCACGCGACGCCTTTGGGACGGGAGCGCAGGGCGGGGTCGAGCGCGTGGTCGGCCTCGGCCTTCGTGCCCACGCGCCAGAGCAGGGATTCGGACTTGAGCCGCGCGCCGCCGCAGGCTCCGCACGGCGTGTACGCGCGGTAGCGCGACAGCAGCACGCGGATGTGCATCTTGTACGCCTTGGTCTCCAGCCAGTCGAAGAAGCGCTGGATGCCGTACCAGTGGGTCTTGCCGGACTTGTTCCAGCTCACCCAGTCGTCATCGCCGTGCAGCAGCCATTGTTTGTGCGCATCGCGCAGGTCGCGAAACGCAACGTCGAGAGGCACGCCGCGCTTCTTCGCCATCTTCACCAGGTCGTCCTGACACTCGTCGAAGCTCTTGGTCTGGAACGGCTTCACCGCGCCGCCGCCCAGCGTCTTCGCCTCGTCGGGAATCACCAGGCCGAAATCCACGCCGATCACGCGCCCGAAGCCGCGGCACGAGTCGCAGGCGCCGATGGGGGAGTTGAACGAGAAGCGCGAGGGCGTGGGATCCGAATAGTGGATGTCGCAATCGGGGCAATGCAGGTCGGTCGAGAAGCGCCAGACGCCCTCGCCGTCTTCCACGAACACGTTCACGCGCCCGTTGCCCACGCGCAGCGCCGCCTCGATGGCCTCGACCACACGCGCCTTTTCCGCGCTTCCCATGCGCACCCGGTCCTGCACCACCTCGAGACGCGCGCCCTTGCGGGCGTGGATGCGCGAATAGCCCTGGCCCTGCAGCAGCTTGGTGATCTCTTCCTCCGAGAAATTCTTCGGGACATCCACCGGAAACGCGACGACCAGCCGCGGGTCGCCCGCTGCCTGCGCACGCCGGCGCATCTCGGAAAAGATGGATTCGGCCGCATCGCGCCGCACCGGCCGCGAGCAGCCGCGGCAGAAGAGGGCGCCGGCGCGCGCGAACAGCAATTTCAGATGGTCGTTGATCTCGGTCATCGTGCCGACCGTCGAGCGCGAGGTGCGCACCGGGTTGGTCTGGTC
>JBKJYC010000445.1:0-7206 GCA_046715885.1 Usitatibacter sp. | reverse complement strand
ACCGACATCTTCGCGGGCCAGCTCGAGATGAAGGACGGCTACATCATCACCAGGAGCGGGCTCTCCGGAAATGCGACGGCGACGAGCGTCGCCGGCGTGTTCGCCGCCGGCGACGTGCAGGACCACGTGTACCGCCAGGCGGTCACGAGCGCGGCGACGGGTTGCATGGCCGCGCTCGACGCCGACAAGTTCCTCGAGGGCATTCCCGCTTGAGCCCGTCCGGCGGCGGCGAGGGGAAAGCCGCCCGCCCGGCGAGCGCCGCGGAGGACGCCTCGCTCTTTCGCGAAGAGGTTCGCGACGTGCGCCCGGTGCGTGCGAACCGCATCGAGCCGTTCCGTCCGCCACGCCCTCCGGTGCCGTCCAAGCGCATCGAGGACGAGCGCCAGGTGCTGGCCGAGCTCTCGCGGCTGGCGATGGACGCCGACGACGCGGAGATCGAGGAAGACCGCCTGTTCATCCGCCCGGGCCTGCCGCGCGACATCCTGCGCAAGCTGCGCCGCAGCCATTGGGTGATCCAGGAGGAGCTCGACCTGCACGGCCTGTCGTCCGACGCTGCGGCCCTCGCCACCGCCGGCTTCCTCGCCGAGTGCGGGCGGCGCGGCGTGCGCTGCGTGCGCATCGTGCATGGCAAGGGCCTGCGCTCGAAGGGGGGCGAGCCGGTGCTCAAGCACCGCATCCGCCGGCTGCTCACCCGCCGCGACGAAGTGCTCGCCTACGTCGAGCCACGCGCGCCGGACGGGGGCGGCGGCGCGGTGGTCGTGCTGCTGAAGGGCTGAGCGTGACGCTGCGGCACCGGCGGGTGATCCTGGTGCTGCTCGTGCTGCTCGCCGTCGTGGTGGGCATCGACAACATGGGCCGGCCGCTCGCCAATCCCGACGAGGGGCGCTATTCCGAGATCTCGCGCGAGATGGAGCTCTCCGGCGACTGGGTGACGCCGCGCCTGAACGGGTTCAAGTACTTCGAGAAGCCGCCGCTGCAGTATTGGGCGACCGCGGCCGTCTTCAAGGTGCTCGGCCTGAACGAGCACACCGCGCGCATGTACACCGCGTTGTGCGGGCTGCTCACGATCCTCGCGATTTTCTTCACGGCGCGGCGCCTCGCCACCCGCAACACGGCCATGCTGGCCGTGGGCGTGCTGCTCTGCAGCCCGTACTTCATGGCATTGGGCGGAATCGTCACGCTCGACATGGGGCTCACGGCCTGGCTCACCATCGGCGTGTGCGCCTTCCTGCTCGCGCACGCCGGCGCGCGCGACGATCGCGAACGGCGGCGCTGGATGCTGGTCGCGTGGACCGGGATCGCGCTCGCGGTGCTCTCCAAAGGTCTGGTGGGTTTCGTGTTTCCGACCGCGGCGATCTTCCTGCACTGCCTGGTCCATCGCGACTGGGCGCTGCTGAGGCGCCTCGAGTGGGTGCGCGGCCTGGCGATCTTCCTCGCCATCACCCTGCCCTGGTTCGTGCTGGTGGCGCGCGAGAACCCCGAGTTCGTGCGGTTCTTCTTCGTCCACGAGCACTTCGAGCGCTTCCTCACCACCGCCCACCGCCGCCAGGAACCGTGGTGGTACTTCCTCCCCATCCTGTTCGCGGGCGTGCTTCCCTGGCTCGTGGCGCTGGTTCCCGCCTGCGTGTGGGCCTGGAAGCGCGACGATCCGGCGCGGGGCTTCCCCTGGAGGCGCTTCGCGCTGCTGTGGTCGGGATTCATCGTGCTTTTCTTCAGCGCCTCGGGCTCCAAGCTGCCCGCCTATATCCTGCCGGTCTTCCCGATGCTCGCCCTCGTCCTGGGTGATTGGCTCGAGCGCACCGACCCGCGGCGGATCGCGCTCTACCTCATCCCGGTCATCCTGCTGCTCGTGGTCGCGCTCGCCTTCGGGTGGGGCGCGCCCGAGCGTGCGCGCAGCGCCTGGACCAAAGAGCTCTACTTCGCGGCGCGGCCGTGGATCCTGGGCGGCGGCCTGGTGCTGCTGGGGGGCGTCGCGTGGGCCGCATGGCTGCTTCGGCGCGGGCGGAAATTCGTGCCCGTGGCCCTGTTGGTGGCGGGCAGCCTGGTCTTCGTGGACTGCGTCGAGGATGGCTACCAGGCGCTCTCGCCGCGGCAATCGGGCGAAGGCGTGGCGGCCGCGATCCGGCCGTGGCTCGCCCCCGACACGCGGCTCTACTCGGTGCGCTACTACGACCAGACGGTGCCGTTCTACCTCCGGCGCACGGTCACCCTGGTCGACTATGTCGACGAGTTCAGCCTCGGGCAGGCGAGCGAGCCGCAACGCGCCATCGCGGATGTCGAGCGCTTCCTCACGGATTGGCAGCGGCCGGGAAGTGCCATCGCTATAATGCAGCCCGGCCACTACGAGGAACTGCTGCGTCGCGCCGCCGTACCCATGAGGCTCCTGCACATGGACGAACGCCGCGCCGTGGTGCGCAAACCGTGAATCCCGTCAGCTTCTCCCTGGTGCTGTTCGGCGTGCTGCTGAACGCGGCGGCCCAGCTCCTGCTCAAGGCGGGAACGAACCGCATCGGCGTGTTCGAGTTCAGCGCGCAGAATGTCGTGCCCGTCGGCACGCAGGTTGCCACCAGCCCCTTCATCATCGGCGGCCTCGTGTGCTACGTCGTGAGCGTCGTCGTCTGGATCCTGGCGCTGTCGCGCGTGCCGGTGAGCGTGGCCTACCCGATGCTCTCCATCGGCTACATCGTGAACGCGCTGGCCGCGTGGTGGCTGTTCGGCGAATCGATCACGGCGCACAAGCTCGTGGGCATCGGCTTCATCGTCATCGGCGTCTTCATCGTGGCACGATCGTGAGGCAACCGCGCTCGTGAGCCAGCCCTTCCTTCCCTTCGCGCGCCCCATGATGGACGAGGCGATGGTCGCGGCGGTGGCCGACACACTGCGCAGCCGCTGGATCGTCACCGGCCCGCGCGTCGCGGAGTTCGAGAAAGCGCTCTCGCAGCGCTTCGGCGGCGCCCCCGTGCGCGCGCTCACCTCGGCCACCGCCGCGATGCAGGTGGCGCTCGAGATGCTCGGCATCGGGCCGGGTGACGAGGTGATCGCGCCGGCACAGAGCTTCTTCGTCACCGGCAACGTGATCGAACGCAGCGGTGCCACGGCGGTGTTCGTCGACGTGGACCTGCGGTCGCGCAACCTCGACATGGACCAGGCGCACGGCGCCGTCACGCCCAGGACGCGCCTGCTGCTGCCGACGCACTACAACGCGCCGCTCGATCCCGATGCCCTCGCGGCCTTCGCGCAGCGCCACAAGGTACGCGTCCTCGAGGACGCCGCGCTCGCCATCGGCTCGCGCTCGCGCGACGGCCGCGCGGTGGGCTCCACGGGCGACCTCGTTTCCTTCAGCTTCCACCCCAACAAGAACATGACCACGATCGAGGGGGGCGCCCTGGTGGTGAACGACGAGCGCGAGGCGGCGCAGGTCGAGGAGCTTCGCTTCCACGGCATCCGCCGCCAGCCCGACGGCACGCGCGATGTCGAGAACGCCGGCGCCAAGTACAACTTCTCCGACGTCTCCGCCAGCCTCGGGCTGCAGCAGTTGAAGCACCTCGACGACTGGTGCCGCACGCGCGAGCGCCTGGCGGCGCGCTACTTCGAGTGCCTCGAGGCAGACGATCTGCTGACCCCGGATCGCCTGCCGCCGCGCGACAACCCCGGCCACAGCTGGAACATGTTCACCGCGTTGCTGCCCTTGCAGGCCGTTGGGCGCACGCGCAAGGCGTTCATCGACGCGATGGCGCAGGAAGGAATCGGCATCGGCATCTCCTACGAGGCGATCCACCTCACCTCGCTCTTTCGCCGCAAGGGCTTCCGCGAGGGCATGTTCCCGACCTCGGAGCGCATCGCCCGCGAGACCGTGACCCTGCCCCTCTTCCCCGAGATGCGCGACGCGGACGTGGAACGCGTTTGCACCAGCATGGCGCGCGTGCTGCGCCGCAAGGCGGCGTGATGGCCGGGCCGCGCGTCTCGGTCGTGATCCCGGTGTACAACGAGGAAGAGGTGCTGCCGACGCTCTTCGAGCGCCTCTATCCCGCGCTCGACGCCCTGGCCACGCCCTACGAGGTCGTCTTCGTGAACGACGGCAGCTCCGATCGCTCGGCGGCGCTGCTGCGCGTGCAGTTCCAGGAACGCCCCGACGTGACGCGCGTGGTGCTCTTCAACGGCAACTTCGGCCAGCACATGGCGATCATGGCGGGCTTCGAGTATTGCCGCGGCGAGCGCGTGGTGACGCTGGATGCGGACCTGCAGAATCCGCCCGAGGAGATCGGCCGGCTGCTGGCGAAGATGGACGAGGGTCACGACTACGTCGGCTCGATCCGCAAGATGCGCCAGGACGCGGCGTGGCGGCGCTGGGCCTCGAAGGCCATGAACCGCATGCGCGAGCGCCTCACCCACATCCGGATGACCGACCAGGGCTGCATGCTGCGCGCCTACGACCGGCCGATCGTGGACGCCATCCGCGCCTCGCGCGAGGTGAGCACCTATATCCCCGCCCTCGCCTACTCCTTCTCGCACAACCCGACCGAGATCGAGGTGGCGCACGAGGAGCGCCACGCCGGGGAGTCGAAGTACTCGCTCTACAAGCTGGTGCGCCTGAACTTCGACCTCGTGACCGGCTTCTCGGTGGTGCCGCTGCAGCTCTTCTCGATCTTCGGCATCCTCGTGGCGCTGGCCTCGGTGATGGTCTACGTGATCGTGATCGCCAAGCGCGTCGCCATGGGCGAGGCGCAGGGCATCGAGGTCATCTGGGACCGTGACATCCTGCAGTTCTTCCTCACCGGCGTGGTGCTCTTCGGGCTCGGTCTGGTGGGCGAATACGTCGGCCGCATCTACCAGCAGGTGCGCGAGCGGCCGCGCTACCTCATCCAGGCCGTCCTCGAAAAGCCGGAATGACCGCGAAGAGCGTCGTCTTCGCCTACCACGACGTGGGCGCGCGTTGCCTTTCGGTGTTGCTGGAGCACGCCATCGACGTGCGCCTGGTGCTCACCCATCGCGACGATCCCGCAGAGCAGGTGTGGTTCGCCAGCGTCGAGGCGCTCGCGCGCGGGCGCGGCCTGGAGGTCGCCACGCCCGACGACGCCAGCTCGCCCGACCTGCTGCGCGAGCTGCAGGCGATCGCGCCCGAGTTCCTGTTCTCGTTCTATTACCGCCGCATGCTCCCGCCGTCGGTGCTCGCCACGGCGCGGCGGGGCGCGTACAACATGCCCGGCTCGCTGTTGCCGAAGTACCGTGGCCGCGCCCCGGTCAACTGGGCCATCCTCAAGGGCGAGCGCGAGACCGGCGCCAGCCTGCACGAGATGACCGCGAAGCCCGACGCCGGCGGAATCCTGGACCAGCAGGCGGTGCCCATCGGTGAGAACGACGTCGCAACCGACGTCTTCGAGCGCGTCACCGGGGCGGCCGAGCAGGTGTTGCGCCGGACGCTGCCCAGGCTGCTCGACGGCACCGCGCGGGCGCGGCCCCAGGACCTGGCGGCCGGAAGCTACTACGGTGGGCGCCGGCCCGAGGACGGTCGCATCGACTGGAGCCGGCCCGCGCGCGAGGTGCACGACCTGGTCCGCGCAGTGGCGCCCCCATACCCCGGTGCGTTCACGCGCTGGGCCTCCAGGCCCGCACGCATCCTGCGCTCGTGGTGGGGCGAGGTGCCACCCGCGATGGGCGACGCTGCGCCGGGCACGGTGAGCGTCGCGGAGGGACGCCTCTTCGCGCGCTGCGCCGACCGATGGCTGGAGCTGCTCGAGGTGGAAATCGCCGGCGCGGCCCCGTTGCGCGGCGCCGCTCTCGTCGCCTGCTTTGCGGGCAGCCGCTCACGCATGGGAGAATCCGCATCATGAGCAAGCGCATCTGCATCCTCGGCGTCAACGGCTTCATCGGCCACCATCTGTCCAACCGGATCCTCGCGCAGACCGACTGGGAGGTCTACGGGATGGACATGTCCTCGGAGCGCGTGGCGGAGCTGCTGGCCAACCCGCGCTTCCACTTCTTCGAGGGCGACATCACCATCAACAAGGAGTGGATCGAGTACCACATCCGCAAGTGCGACGTGATCCTCCCGCTGGTGGCCATCGCCACGCCCGCCATGTACGTTCGCGAGCCCCTCAGGGTCTTCGAGCTCGATTTCGAGGCCAACCTGCCGATTGTGAGAAGCTGCGTGAAGTACGGCAAGCGCATCCTCTTTCCCTCCACCTCGGAGGTGTACGGCATGTGCGCCGACGAGGAGTTCGACCCGTACGCCTCGAACCTCGTGCTGGGCCCGATCGACAAGCAGCGCTGGATCTACTCCTGCTCGAAGCAGCTGATGGACCGCGTGATCTGGGCGTACGGCGCGATGGAGAACCTCGACTTCACGCTCTTCCGCCCGTTCAACTGGATCGGCGCCGGGCTCGACTCCATCCACACGGCCAAGGAAGGCAGCTCGCGCGTGATCACCCAGTTCCTCGGCCACATCGTGCGCGGCGAGCCGATCCAGCTGGTCGACGGCGGCACGCAGAAGCGCGCCTTCACCTACATCGACGACGGCATCGCGGCGCTGATGAAGATCATCGAGAACAAGAACGGTGTCGCCACCGGCCGCATCTACAACATCGGCAATCCGAAGAACAACTTCTCGGTGCGCGATCTGGCCGAGATGATGCTGGAGCTGGCCAGGACCTACCCCGAGTACCGCAGGAGCGCCGCGAAGGTGAAGCTGGTGGATACCAGCGCCTCGAAGTACTACGGCAAGGGCTACCAGGATGTCCAGAACCGCGTGCCGAAGATCGACAACACGAAGAAGGAGCTGGGCTGGGCGCCGAAGGTCGACATGAAGACGGCGTTGAAGCACATCTTCGACGCTTACCGCTCGCAACTGGATGACGCCCGCGCTCTCGCGGGCTGACTATGGGGTAGGGACGCAGCGATGGACGAGAAACCGTTGGTCGGAGTGGTGATGGGCTCCCAGAGCGACTGGGACGTGATGCAATGCGCGGCGCGCGTGCTGAAGGATTTCGGCGTGGCCTACGAGGCACGGGTCGTCTCCGCGCACCGCACGCCCGACTCCATGTTCACCTACGCCGAGCAGGCGCGCAGTCGCGGCCTGCGCTGCATCATCGCCGGCGCGGGGGGCGCCGCCCACCTGCCGGGCATGCTCGCTTCCAAGACGACGCTGCCGGTCCTGGGCGTGCCGGTGCCCTCGAAGCACCTCGCGGGCCAGGATTCCCTCTACTCGAT
>JBKJYC010000444.1:0-5883 GCA_046715885.1 Usitatibacter sp. | reverse complement strand
GACCGCGCCGGCTGGCCGCAGGACGAGGCCGCGTCGAAGCGTGCGCGGCCCATCCTGCTGGCCGCGATGGCCCACTACCTGCTGAAGGCGAAGCACCGCACCGGCAAGCCCGCCGATCCGGTCGCGCGCTTCCACCTCGGCAACGGCGCGCTGCTCGACCGCGTGAACTGGATGGGCGACCCTTCCGCCAAGGGCCTGCGGCAGGCCGAGGGCTTCATGGTGAACTACCGCTACGACCTCGCCCAGGTGGAACGCAACCACGAGGCCTTCGCGAACCGCGGCGAGGTGGTGGCGTCGCAGGGCGTGCGCAGGATGGAGCGCTCGCAATGAGCGCGAACCTGTTCACGCGCCTCTTCGCCGACAGCGCGCAACACGAGCGGCCGTTCATCGAGCGTGCCGACGGCTCCGTGCTTACGTATGGCGACACGCTCGAAGCCACCGCGCGGCTTGCGCATCGCCTGCGCGAACTCGGCGTGAAGCCGGGCGACCGGGTGGCCGCTCAAGTGGAGCGCTCGGTGGCGGCAGTCCACCTCTACCTCGCCTGCCTGCGGGTCGGCGGCGTGTACCTGCCGCTAAACACCGCCTACACGCTGCCCGAGCTCGAGTACTTCATCGGCGACGCGGAGCCGGCACTCGTCGTGTGCGCGCCCGAGCGGGGCGCGGCGATCGCCGCCTTCGCGGCCGCCTCGCGCTGCGCGGTGGCCACACTCGATGCGAACGGCCACGGCAGCCTGATGGACCGCCTCGACGCCCTGCCTCCCCGCTTCGACGACGTGGAGCGCGCGGACGACGACCTCGCCGCCATCCTCTACACCTCGGGCACCACGGGCCGCTCGAAAGGCGCGATGCTCACGCACCGCAACCTCGGCTCGAACGCGCGCGCGCTGGTCGAGGCCTGGCGCTACGGCGCGACGGACAAGCTGATCCACGCCCTGCCGCTCTTCCACACGCACGGGCTCTTCGTGGCCATCAACGTGACCCTGACCGCGGGCGCCTCGCTGATCCTGCTGCCGAAGTTCGACCCCGAGCGCATCCTCGCGCTCTTCGCGCGCGCCACCGTGCTGATGGGCGTGCCGACCTTCTACACGCGCCTGCTGCAGCTTCCCGGGCTCACGCCGACCTCCGTCGCCGGCATGCGCCTGTTCATCGCCGGCTCCGCGCCTCTCACCGCTGAAACGCACGAGGAGTGGCAACGCCGCACGGGAACCGCCATCCTCGAGCGCTACGGCATGACCGAGACCAACATGAACACGTCGAATCCCTTCGAGGGCGAGCGCAGGCCCGGCTCCGTGGGCTTGCCGCTGCCGGGGGTGGAGATCCGCATCGCCGACGCGCAGACCGGCGCGGCGCTCCCCATCGGCGCGGCGGGCGAGATCGAGATCCGCGGGCCGAACGTGTTCAAGGGCTACTGGCGCATGCCCGAGAAGACCGCGGCGGAGTTCCGCCCCGACGGCTTCTTCCGCAGCGGCGACGTGGGCGTGATCGGGTCCGACGGCTACGTGCGCATCGTCGGCCGCGCCAAGGACCTCATCATCACCGGCGGCTACAACGTCTATCCGCGCGAGATCGAGGACGAGCTCGAGCTGATCCCGGGCGTAGCGGAGTCCGCCGTGGTGGGCTTGCCCGACGCGGACTTCGGCGAGTCGGTCGCGGCGGTCGTGATCCGCACCGCGGGCTCCACGCTCGGCGCCGCGGAAGTCCGCCGCACGCTGGAAGAGCGCCTTGCGCGCTACAAGCTTCCGAAGCGAATCGTGTTCGCACGCGCCTTGCCGCGAAACGCCATGGGCAAGGTCCAGAAGAACATCGTCCGCGACGCGCTGGCCTCGGCCACGCCGTCCCCATCGCTTGTCCTCGAGGAGGAATCCCAGTAAAGATCGCAACGTTCATCGCGGCCGGCATCGCCGCGCTCGGCGTCAACGTGATCGTCGAGAACTTGGGCGGCGCCGGCGGCACGCTCGGTGCGACGACAGCGTCGAAGGCGCCCGCCGACGGCTACACCTTCTTCATGCACCACGCGATCGCCGAGACGCTCTACCCGAAGCTCGGCTACAACATCGAGAAGGACTTTGTCCCCGTGACGGTGGTAGCGGTGCTGCCCAACGTGGTCGTGGTCCACCCAAGCACCCGTTCAAGAGCCTCGGCGAGTTGACCGCGTACGCGAAGGCGAACCCGGGGGAAGCTGCGCCCGCGCAGTGACCACACCGAAGCGCTCCCCGCTGCTGCCCGATCTGCCGACGGTCTCGGAAGCCGGCATCCCGGGCTACGAGGTGACGACGTGGTATGCGATCTGGGCGGTGAAGGGCACGCCGCAACCGATCATCGAGCGCATGCACAAGGAGATCGTGAAGGCACTCCAGGCTCCCGACATCAAGGCGATCTGGGACCAGCAGGGGGCCGTGGCGGGCGGTCAGTCCCCGGCGGAATTCGCCACCTTCCTGCGCGGCGAGATCGTGCGCTGGGGCAAGGTGGTGAAGGACGGAAACGTGAAGGTGGATCTCTAGGGAGGCGCGCTCACGTCCGTCCCGCACAGCGTGCGCATCTCGCGAACGACCTCGAAGCCGTCCATGCCGAGGCGCTCCATCAGGACACGCGTAGCCATGCGCATCGTGCGCGAGTCGTCGACGACCAGGACCTTGAGCATCGCCGCAACCCCGTCGGGCACCCGGCTCGCGTGGCTCCTAGGGCGCCGGCTTCCGGTCGCTCAGCAGCAGCCAGCCGCCCATCACGCGGTAGAGGTACCAGATGAAGAGCGCGGTGAAAGGCACCCAGATCAGCAGCCAGCCGATCAGGATGATGAAGAAAAGCAGGAACGTCACGAGCCCGGCGACCGCGAACCACAGCAGCCCCCACCAGAACGTGCGCGAGAGCCACGCGACGTGCGTCTCGGCCCAGGTGCCGCGGTAGCCGTCGCGCTTGACGGCGCCGATGATCACCGCCACCAGCGCCAGCGTCCACATGGTGAAGGGCGCAAGCGCGTGCAGCAGGTAGAGGACATGCATCACGCCAAGGCCAGGCGTCTCGCCGACCACGACTTCGTGTGAGGGAGTGCTCATCAGTCCTTCTCCGGTTCCATTCCGGGGAACAGCACGTCCGTGTAGCCGAAGCGCCCCATGTCGGTCATCCGCTGCGGATAGAGGATGCCGTCGAGGTGGTCGCACTCATGTTGTACCACGCGCGCATGGAATCCATCCGCGACGCGGTCGATGGGCTGGCCGTTCTCGTCGAAGCCGGTGTAGCGCAGCTTCGTGAACCGCGGAACCACGCCGCGCATCCCCGGCACCGACAGGCAGCCTTCCCAGCCGTCCTCGACTTCCTTGGAAAGGAACTCGAGCCTCGGGTTCACCAGCACCGTGAACGGTACTTCCTCGGCATCGGCATAACGCGGGTTGCTGGTGAGGCCGAAGATCACCACGCGCTGCGACACGCCGATCTGCGGCGCGGCAATACCCGCGCCGTTCTGCGCCGCCATCGTGTCCTTCATGTCCTGGAGCAGCGCCCGCAACTCCGCGCCGAAGCGCTCCACAGGCTGGGCGACGAGCGCCAGCACCGGGTGCCCCATGCGCAGGACTTCACGGACCGGCATGGCGTTCCACCATCCGCGCGACGATGAGGCGGATCTTCTCCATGGTCGTGTCGATCGATTTCGCGATGTCTTGCATCAGGACGCCCTGCTCGCTCTCGCGGCGGCCGGCCGCGGAGTTGACCACGACGGCGAGCACCACGTACTTGAGCCCCAGCTCGCGCGCGAGCGCCGCTTCGGGCATTCCGGTCATGCCCACCAGGGTCGCGCCGTCGCGCTCCAGCCGGTCGATCTCCGCGCGCGTCTCGAGCCGCGGGCCCTGCGTGGCCGCATACACGCCGCCGGCGGTGACGGCGACCCCGGCGTCACGGGCCGCCGCGATGCACATCTGGCGCGAGGGCTCGTCGTACGGATGGGTGAAGTCGATGTGCGTCACCGGCTGCTCGGCGCCCTCGAAGAACGTGGACTTGCGCCCCCAGGTGTAGTCGATGATCTGATCGGGAACTGCGATGGAGCCCGGCGGGTGCGCCGTGGTGATGCCGCCCACCGTGCACACGGCCACCACGCGCTTGATGCCTTTCGCATGCAGCGCCCAGAGGTTGGCGCGGTAGTTGATCTCGTGGGGCGCCAGCGTGTGGCCGTAGCCGTGGCGCGCGAGGAAGGCGATGTCGCACTTTCCCACGCGCCCGTACATGAGCGGGCCCGAGGGCTCGCCGTAGGGCGTGCGCACGATCTGGCGCGAGGTGATCTCGAGGTTGGCGAGCTGCGTGAGGCCCGAGCCTCCGATGATGGCGAGCAAGGAGTCAGTCCTTCAGTGCGTAGATGGCCGGCAGGTTGCGCCACAGGCCGTAGGCATCCATGCCGAAGCCGAAGACGTAGCGGTTGGGAACCGTGATGCCGACGAAGTCGGCGCGGATGGGCTTGCCGCGGCCGATGTCCTTGTCGGCGAAGACCGCGCTCCACACCGCCACGGCCCCCATCTCCAGGAGCTTGGCGCGGATCGCCGCCAGGGTGATGCCCTCGTCCAGGATATCGTCCAGGACGAGCACGATGCGCCCGCGCACGTTGTCGCGGGGCGCCAGGCGCCATTTGATCTCGCGGCCCTGCGTGTCGTTCTCGTAGCGCGTGACCTCGATGGCGCCGAACTCGAGCGGGAAGTTGAGCAGCGGGAGGATGTGGCCGGTGAACACCGCCGCGCCGCCCATAACCGAGAGCACGACGGGAAACTCGCCCTTCAGGCGCGCGGCGATCTCCTGCGCCATCCGCGCCACGGCGCGGCGCACCTCGTCGGCGGAGCACACGAGGTCGGCCTCGTCGAGGAGCTTCTGCGCGGCGCGCTGATTCACTTGCCTGCCCTCGAGCGCATTTATCGGGGGCCGCGGGCCGGTATCACGGTGCCGTTGAGGAACGCGCGGAAATCCTCGCCGACCTCCGGGTGCTTGAGCGCGAACTCGACCGTGGCCTTGAGGTAGCCCAGCTTGTTGCCGCAGTCGTAGCGCGTGCCGTTGAACTGGTAGGCGAGAACCTCTTCGTCGCGCAGAAGCCGCCCGATGGCGTCGGTGAGCTGGATCTCGCGGCCCGCGCCGGGGCGCGTGCTGGCCAGGTAGTCGAAGATGCGCGGGCTGAGCACATATCGGCCCACGACGGCGAGCGTGGAGGGCGCGTCGGCGGGCTTCGGCTTCTCGATGATGCCGTTGATCCGCGAGACCCTGTCCTTCGGCTGCTCCACGGAGACGATGCCGTACGAGGCGGTATCCCCGCGCTCCACGGTCTGCACCGCGAGCACGCTCGAGTTGCGCTGCTCGTAGAGGTCGGTCATCTGCTTCATGGCCGGCACCTTGGCATCGATGAGGTCGTCGGCGAGGATCACCGCGAAGGGCTCCTCGCCCACCAGGTGGCGCGCGCAGAGCACGGCATGGCCGAGGCCCAGCGCTTCGGCCTGGCGCACGTAGACGCACATGACGCCGTCTGGCAGCAGCCCGCGCACCTCCTTCAGCAGCTTGTTCTTGCCGTGCGCCACCAGCTCGGCCTCGAGCTCGTAGGCCTTGTCGAAATGGTCCTCGATCGCGCGTTTGCCGCGGCCGGTGACGAAGATCATTTCCGTGATGCCGGCGGCGACCGCCTCGTCGACCGCGTACTGGATCAGCGGCCGGTCGACGATCGGCAGCATTTCCTTCGGCGAGGCCTTGGTGGCCGGAAGGAAGCGCGTGCCGAGGCCGGCGACGGGAAAGACGGCTTTGGTGACTTTGCGTGCGTTCATTTTCTGTCGAGCATCTCCAGGAACTGCGCCTCGTCCAGCACCGGCACGCCGAGCTCCCGGGCCTTGTCCAGCTTGCTGCCGGCGTCCGCGCCGGCGATCACGT
>JBKJYC010000443.1:0-4120 GCA_046715885.1 Usitatibacter sp. | reverse complement strand
AGCTCAAGCTCTACGCCGGTACGCCCCCCTCGCCGATCGTGTTCGACAAGTCCGGCGAGGTCGTCATTGGCTGCAACATCCACGACCACATGATCGCCTACGTCTTCGTGGTCGATACGCCGTGGT
The DNA here is from genome assembly GCA_046715885.1 of Usitatibacter sp. GTDB lineage: Bacteria > Pseudomonadota > Gammaproteobacteria > Burkholderiales > Usitatibacteraceae > Usitatibacter. The sequence goes on along the minus strand of JBKJYC010000443.1, from coordinate 3,994 downwards.
TCGCCAAGACCGGCAAGGACGGCAAGGTGCGCCTCGAGGGGCTTCCCGCGGGCGACTTCGACGTGAAGGTCTGGCACCCGAGCCAGGCGCTGCCCGCCCCGGAAATGAAGCCGGTCAAGCTGCGCGCGGACGAGGCCGCGGCGCTCTCGTGGGCGATAACCCTGCGAGCACCGGCGCCGCGGCGCAGCACGCCCGGCCCGGAGGGGTACCCGTCGAGGTGAGCGAGCCGCAGCCGGCAAAGGCCACGTACGAAGTCCGGCGCCAGGCCTCGAAGCTGCAGGACCGCATCGTCGTCTTCTTCGTGGTGCTGTTGATGGCGGTGCTGCTGGCGAGCTTCGGCCTCATCCATTTCACCATCGAGCGCGCGGCAAAGGAGACGCTGCGCGCCGAGCTCGACGTGAGCGCGCGCGTCTTCAAGCGGCTGCTGGAGCAGAACAGCCAACAGCTGGTCGAGGCGACGAGCGTCCTCACGTACGACTTCGGTTTCCGCGAGGCGATCGCCACACGCGACCGCGACACGATCCTCTCCGCGCTCGGCAACCACGCGGCGCGCATCAAGGCGAGCGGCATGGCGGTGATCGGGCTGGACGGCATCGTGGTGAGCGACACGCTGGCGCCGGGCGCCTCGGGCCAGCCCTACCCGTTCCCCGACCTGATCAACGACGCCGCATCCTTCGGCCGCGCAACGGGAATCCGGCTGGTGAACGGGAGCCCTTACCAGGTCATCGTCGTCCCGGTGCTGGCGCCCTTGCCGATCGCATGGACGTCGATGAGCTTCGCCATCGACGACGCCGTGGCGCGCGACCGCCAGCGCCTCACGTCCACCGACGTCACCTTCGTGGATGCGTCGGGCGCAGCGCCGCGCATCCTCGCGACCACGGTGCCGATCTCGCGCCAGGCGGACCTCGGGAAGCAGGCGCCGGCCATCCTCGCGGCCGCGCCGAAGGCCAGAATGACCAAGCTCGCGGGCGAGGACTTCGAGGTGCTCGCCCTGCCGCTCGACGACACCGGCCGCTCGAAGGTGTATGCCCTGCTGCAGCGCTCCGTGGCCGAGGGCCTCGAGCCCTACCAGGTGATGCAGGTCGTGCTGCTCTTCCTCGCCGCGTTCGGCATCGGCGTGACGCTCCTCGGCGCCATCCGCATCGCGCGGCGCATCACGCGGCCGATCGCGCACCTCGCCGCCGCGGCCCGCGAGATCCAGCGCGGCAACTACGCGGTGAACGTGGACGCGGCCATCGGCAGCTTCGAGATCACCGAGCTCGCCAGGGCCTTCGCCGGCATGACGCGCGGGCTGGCGGAGCGCGACAGCTTGCGCGACGCGTTGGGGAAGGTCGCCTCGGGCGCGGTCGTCGAGCAGCTGCTGAAGGGCGAGATCGAGCTGGGCGGCGCCGAGGTCGACGCGACCGTGATGTTCACCGACGTGCGCAACTTCACGGACCTGGCCGAGAAGCTCACGCCGACCCAGAGCCTGCAGCTGCTGAACGAGTTCCTGACCGAGATCAGCCACATCGTCGAGCGGCACGAGGGCATCGTCGACAAGTACATCGGCGACGGCGTGATGGCGGTGTTCGGCGCGCCGGTGCCACGGCCCGACGACACGCTGCGCGCGGTGCATGCCGCGCTCGCGATTCGCGACGGCATCCGCGCGCTCGGCGTGCGGCTGGCGGCTCGCGGCATGCCGAACCCCGAGGTGGGCTGCGGCATGAATACCTCGAAGCTGATCGCCGGCAACATCGGCTCGCCCACGCGTCTGAACTACACCGTGCTGGGCGACGGCGTGAACCTCGCCTCGCGCCTGGAGGGCCTCACCAAGCGCTACCACGTGCCCATCGTGGCGGGCAACCGCACGCGCGAACAGGTCACGGGCGTGGTATGGCGGGAGCTGGACAAGGTGCGCGTGCGCGGGCGCGTCAATCCCGAGCGCATCTTCGAGCCCCTGGGGCTGGATGGTGCGGTCGGATACTACGAGCTGGACCAGCTGGAGGCGTGGCACGCGGCGCTGGAGAATTTCCGCAACCGCCGCTGGATCGTCGCGCGCGCCACCTTCGAGACGCTTTCCACGCAGCGCGGCTACGGGCGACTCTCCGAGGTCTACCTGGGTTACATCCGCGATCTCGAGCTACGCCCGCCGGGCGCGGAGTGGGACGGGTCTTTCACCCTCTACGAGAAGTAGGCTGCTTGCGGCGCTTCTTGGGCGCGGCCTGGCCGCCCTTGGCCATCATGTCCCACGCCCACTGGGCCGGGTTCGCCGCGGAATCCCTGGAGGGCTGGTCGGCGAGGGCCGCCTTCGCCTTCTCCCCGCCCTTGAGCATCGCGCGCTGGTATTCGAGCGACTTGATCGACATCTGCAGCATGCCGAGGGTGGCCTTGAGCCAGTTCTCCACCGTCTCCAGCTCGGAGAGCTTCTTCTCGATCTCCTTCAGGTCGGGAAACATCATGTTCTGCATCGGCATCGCGGCCGGCATGAACATCTTCTGCCACAGAGCGAACATCTCCTGTGGTGAGACGGGCTTGGCCATGGGGTCCCTCCTACGCGTGCCGGACGATGAAGTCGCGGATCTTCGGGTAGATCATCTCGCGGTACTTGCGGCCGCTGAAGATGCCGTAATGGCCGACGCCGGCGGCGAGGAAATGCTGCTTGTCGGCGGCGGGAATGCCCTTGCAGAGCGCGTGCGCGGCCTGGGTCTGGCCGTTGCCCGAGATGTCGTCCAGCTCGCCCTCGATGGTGAAGAGCGCCGAGCGCTTGATCGCCTCGGGCTTCACCTTCTCGCCCGCGACCACGAGTTTGCCCTGCGGGAGCAGGTGCTTCTGGAACACGCGCTCGACGGTCTCGAGGTAATACTCCGCCGGGAGGTCCATCACGGCGTTGTACTCGTCATAGAACCGGCGGTGTGATTCGGCGCTGTCGCCGTCGCCCTCGACCAGGTGCTGGTAGTACTGCATGTGCGATTCCATGTGCCGGTCGGGGTTCATCGCCACGAAGCCCGCGAACTGCAGGAACCCCGGGTACACACGGCGCATGAAGCCGGGGAAACGCATCGGCACGCGCTGGATGACCTTCGCCTCGAACCAGGCGAGCGGGCGGGTCGTGGCGAGCTTGTTGACGGCCGTGGGGCTCCTGCGGGAGTCGATCGGGCCGCCCATCAGGGTGAGCGTCTTCGGGACCGGCTCGCCCGCCGCGGCCATGAGCGAGACGGCGGCCAGGACCGGAACCGTGGGCTGGCATACGCTGATCGCGTGGACATCCGGGGCACCGACGTGGCGGATGAACTCGCGCACGTAGCCCACGTAGTCGTCGAAATGGAACGGCCCCACCGTGATCGGGATTTCCTTGGCGTCCACCCAGTCCGTGAGCCAGACGTCGTGGTCGGAAAGCAGTGACCGCACCGTGTCGCGAAGCAGTGTCGAGAAGTGGCCCGAGAGCGGCGCGAAAACGAGCACGCGCGGCTGTTTCGGCGCGCCTTCCTTCACAAAGTGCAGCAGCCCGCAGAAAGGCTTCACGACCTCGCGCACCTCGCGCACCGCGTACTCGCGCGCACCCACCTTCGCCGAAGCGATGTCGAACGGCGGCCGTCCGTAGTGCTGCGTGAGGCGGTTCATGAGGTCGAACGCGGCGGCGGCGTTGCGGCTGCCCGGCAGGAACGACCACGGGCTGGCCGGGTTGCCGTACATTTCCGTGCCGAAAACGGCAAGGTGGCGCCACGGCTCCAGGGCCGCGCGCTGCCAGTCGTAAAGTTGGTACAGCATCGCTTCCCGCCTTCCTTGCTGCAGTGCCGCATAGTGTAATGTATTCGTCATGCCACAAGACGACCGAGCCGCTACAAGGCCCTTGCTGCCGCTCTTCCCGGCGATCGAGCCCTACTTGTCCGGTTACCTCGAGCTCGACGCCCCCCATCGCATGTACTACGAGCAGTCGGGAAACCCGCGCGGCGTGCCGGTGGTGTTCTTGCACGGCGGGCCCGGCGCGGGCGCGAGCCCGGTGCACCGCCAGTTC
>JBKJYC010000442.1:0-12459 GCA_046715885.1 Usitatibacter sp. | reverse complement strand
GCGCGGATTCAGGTTCTGCTTCACCTTGCGCAGCGTGCCCACGAGGTCGGAGAGTCCTTCGAGAGCGTAGTACTCGCATTGCATCGGAATGATCACCGCGTCGGCGGCGGTGAAGCCGTTCACCGTGAGCATGTTCAGCGCCGGCGGGCAGTCGATCACCACGAAATCGTAATCGCTCAGCACCGGCGCCAGCGCGTCGCGCAGCAGGTACTCGCGGTTCTCCATGCCGATCAACTCCACCTCCGCGCCGGCCAGCTCGCGGTTCGCCGGAACGACGTCGTAGTCGCCTTCGCAATGCACGCGCGCTTCGTGCATGCCGCACTCGCCGAGGAGGACGTCGTAGAGCGTCTTCTCGCACGCGGACTTGTCGACGCCGCTACCGGTCGTCGCGTTGCCCTGGGGGTCGAGGTCCACGAGCAGGGCGCGCCGCCCGTAGTGGGCGAGGCTCGCCGAGAGGTTCACGGCCACGGAGGTCTTGCCGACGCCGCCCTTCTGGTTCGCGATGACGAAGACGCGCGCCACTCAGGCCGCCTTGAGCACGACGAGGTGGCGCTTCGCGGCGAGGTGCGGCACGGTCAGCTCGACCACGTTCTCGATGCGGTGGGTGGGCGGCACCTTCGCGATCTCGTCGAAGGGATGCACCCCTTTCATCGCCAGCAGCAAGCCGCCGGGCGAGAGCAGGTGGTGCGACTGCGCGACGAAATCGGCCAGGTCGGAGAAGGCGCGCGAGACCACCACGTCGAAGGTGCGTCCCGGCTTCCATTGCTCGACGCGCTCGCACGCCACCTCGACGTCGGCCAGTGCCAGCTCCGTCTTCGCCTGGGTGAGGAACGAGGCCTTCTTGTGGCTCGCGTCGAGGAGGGTGACCGCCAGGCCGGGCCGCGCGATGGAAATGGGAATCCCCGGAAGGCCGGCTCCGGTGCCGACGTCGAGCAGGCACTGGGCACCCTCCAGGTGCGGCAACACCGCAAGGCTGTCGAGGATGTGCAAGGCAACCATCTGCTCGGGCTCGCGCACCGCGGTCAGGTTGTGCACGCGGTTCCACTTCGCGATCAGCTCCAAGTACGCCGCGAGCCTCGCCTGCGAGCCATCCGGCAATGCGAGGCCCATCGCCGCAAGCCCCTCGGCGAGGCGTTGTTCGAGTGTCATGCGGATTTCTCGGCGTGCGTTGCCTGGTCGGCCAGCCGGCGGCGCTTCAGGTGGACCAGCAGCAGCGAGATCGCCGCCGGGGTAATGCCTTGCAGCCGCGCAGCCCGGCCGACTGTCTCGGGACGGAGTTGCGCGAGCTTCTGCTGGACCTCGCGCGAAAGGCCGCGCACGGACGCGTAGTCCATGTCGGCGGGAATCTCCAGGCTTTCCTGGCCGAGGGCGCGCGCGACCTCTTCCTTCTGGCGCTCGATATAGCCCGAGTACTTGGCCGAGATCTCGACCTGCTCGGCGACTGCACTATCCTCTACAGCCACGCCAGCATTGGGTTGCCGCAACAGTGAGTCATAGCTCACCTCAGGTCGGCGCAGGAGGTCGTAGAGCGAATGCTCTCCCGACCGCGTAGCCTTCAGGCGGGCGCTCTCCCGTTCGATGGCGTCGCGCTTGCGGGCGTGGTCGGACCATTGCGCGTCGCCTACGAGTCCGAGCGCACGACCCGTCTCGGTGAGGCGAAGGTCGGCATTGTCCTCGCGCAGCTGCAGCCGGTACTCGGCCCGGCTGGTGAACATGCGATAGGGCTCCGTGACCCCGCGCGTGATGAGGTCGTCGACGAGAACGCCCAGGTAGGCTTCGTCGCGGCGCGGCGACCAGCCCGGCCGATCGCTTGCCTGAAGCGCCGCGTTGAGGCCTGCCAGGAGACCCTGTGCCGCAGCCTCTTCGTAGCCTGTGGTCCCGTTGATCTGGCCCGCGAAGTAGAGCCCGCCGATCGATTTCGTCTCGAGCGTGCTCTTGAGGGCTCGGGGATCGAAGTAGTCGTACTCGATGGCGTATCCGGGGCGAAGGATCCGCGCGTTTTCCAGGCCCGCGATGGTACGCACCAGGGCCCATTGCACGTCGAATGGCAGGCTGGTCGAGATGCCGTTGGGATAGTACTCATGGGTCGCGAGCCCCTCGGGCTCGAGGAAGATCTGGTGGCCGGATTTGCCGGCGAACCGATGGATCTTGTCCTCGATGGACGGGCAGTAACGGGGGCCGACGCCTTCGATCACTCCAGTGAACATGGGAGAGCGGTCGAGGCCGGCGCGGATGATGTCGTGCGTGCGCTCGTTGGTGTGCGTGATCCAGCAGCTCACCTGGCGCGGATGCATTGCGCGCGAGCCCCTGAAGGAGAAGACCGGCTCGGGCCGGTCTCCGGGCTGCTCGGTGAGCCTGGAGAAGTCGATCGTCCGGCCGTCGATGCGGGGCGGGGTTCCGGTCTTCAGGCGCCCCACCGGCAGCTGCAGCTCGCGCAAACGTGCCGCAAGGGAGAGCGAAGCAGGGTCGCCCGCGCGCCCACCCTGGTAACTGTCGAGGCCGACATGGATCCGCCCGCCCAGGAAGGTGCCCGCCGTGAGCACCACCGCACGAGCCGCGAACCGCAGGCCGATGGCCGTGAGGGCGCCCACGACGCGGTCACCCTCGACGATCAGGTCGTCCACGGCCTGCTGGAAGATCCACAGGTCGGGCTGATTCTCGAGGCGTTTGCGAATGGCCGCACGGTAAAGGACGCGGTCGGCCTGGGCGCGCGTCGCACGCACAGCAGGGCCCTTGCTGGCGTTGAGGGTGCGGAACTGGATGCCCGCTTCGTCCGTCGCCAGGGCCATTGCGCCGCCCAGCGCATCCACCTCCTTCACCAAGTGCCCCTTGCCGATGCCCCCGATGGACGGATTGCAGGACATCTGGCCCAGCGTCTCGATGGCGTGCGTGAGCAACAGCGTTCGGGCGCCGAGGCGCGCCGAGGCGAGCGCCGCCTCGGTGCCGGCGTGTCCGCCGCCCACCACGATCACGTCGAATTGCTGGGGAAAGTCCAAGGCCACGAGTCCGAAGGGGAAAAAGCCCCCGAAACCAAGAGGCGAATTCTACGCGAAAGGACCTTCCAGACCCACCCTTGTTCCACGTGGAACCGGCGGCTCAACGGTCGTGATTGCCGATCCAGGCAGTGGTGCGCTCGAGGGCCTGGCTCGTGCGTCGGGGTTGGCCCCGATGGTGGCGCCCCACCCCGTTGGGCTGGACGGGTTTCGGACTTCCGGACGTATCCGGCCCGCGCCATGCTGTCGAAGGCGTGGTGGGCGTCTGGATAGACGTCGATCTCCATCAGGGCCCGGGGCCCCCTCCTTCACCGTATTGAGGACGCCATGCCGCCATTCGACCAACCCTGGAGGTGGATACGGCTGGCGACCACGTCCGGCCGTGCCGCAAGCCATTGCAAGGCGGCGTAAGCGTCTTTCGGGCGATCGCGGTCGGGAGTGATCGCTCGACTGCGCTGGGTACAGATCTCCCTTGCGCCCCGAGGGCCGAAGCTGTCTACCAGGAGCGCGTGGTAACCCAGCCTGCGCCAATGTCCGCCCAGCCGGCGTATGCGGCCGTCGGTTCCAAGCCGTCACGGCGCCACATGCCGCTGCAGCCATGGAGCAGGACGATGGCCGGGAACGGGCCATTCCCCGCGGGCCTGTAGAGCCGGCCGCGGAGCTCGACGTCCGGGCCCGGAAAGATGACGGCCTCGCCTGCAGCGATTGCGGGCAGGGGGAGAGCGAGAAGAGCCAGCGTTCCACGTGGAACCTCATTTGCCGACGCAAAAGCGTCCGAAAATCTCGCCCAAGAGGTCGTCGGCGGAAACCTCTCCGGTGATACGGCCCAATGCCAACTGCGCCAACCTCAGATCTTCTGCATATAATTCAAAGACTTGCGTGTGCGCCACGGCATTCTCCAAATGGCCTCGGGCACCCCGCAAGGCGGTCAGATGGCGTTCACGGGCCATGAACAAGCCTTCCCCGTGAGGCCGCCAACCCGCGGTCTGCAGCAGCCAGCTTCGCAGCCCCTCGATCCCGGCGCCAGTCCTGGCGGAAAGCCGGATCTGCGCGTCGCCTCCGCGGGTCTCCAACGCGGCGGGCGTACCCGCGAGGTCGATCTTGTTCGTAATGCGCGCCACGGGCATGCCGGCCGGCAGGCGCGCGAGCAGCTTTTCCTCATCCGGGTGAGGCGCGCCGCTTTCCGTGATGAAGAGCGCGGCGCCCGCCGATGCGACCGCCTTCCACGTGCGCTCGATGCCAATGCGCTCGACTTCGTCGGGCGCTTCGCGAAGTCCCGCGGTGTCGACGAGGTGAATCGGAACGCCTTCGAGACCGATCGTGACGCGCACGGAATCGCGCGTGGTCCCGGCAATGGGCGTCACGATCGCCACGTCCTCGCCGGCGAGCCGATTGAGGAGGCTCGACTTCCCCACGTTGGGAGCGCCGATCAGAACGACCATGAGGCCTTCGCGCAGTAACGCGCCTTGCCTGGCTTGCGCGAGCAGGCGATCGAGGTGCTCGCCAAGCAGGGCCAGCTTCCGCGCCTGCGCGGAGCGATCCGCGGGATCGATCTCGTCTTCGGGAAAGTCGATGCACGCCTCGACGTGCATTCGCAGGTCGATCAGCTTCTCGACCAGCGCGTGGACACGGCGCGAAAAATCGCCGGCCAGGGAGCGCGCGGCGCTCGCCGCCGCCTCGGTGCTCGCGGCGTCGATCAAATCGGCGACGCTCTCCGCCTGCGCGAGGTCGAGGCGATCGTTCAGGAAGGCGCGACGCGTGAACTCGCCGGGCTCGGCGACGCGCGCTCCGAGATCAACGCAACGGCGCAGCAGCTCGCGCATCACCACGGGACCGCCGTGGCCCTGCAGCTCCAGCACGTCCTCGCCCGTATAGGAATGCGGGCCGGGGAAGAAGAGGGCGATGCCGCTGTCGATCGCAGCGCCGGCCGCGCCGCGGAAATCCGCGAGTGTCGCATGGCGCGCGGCGGGAAGGCTCCCGAGGAAGCCCTCCGCTATGGCGCGAGTTCTCGGTCCCGAAATGCGTACGACGCCGATGCCGCCGCGCCCCGCCGGCGTGGCGACCGCGGCGATCGTGTCGGCCGCGGCGCTCAGCGCTTGGCTTTCGCCTTCGACTCGCGCTCGATGGTGCGGTTGATGTGCCACTGCTGCGCGATCCCGATCAGGTTCTGGACCACCCAATAGAGCACCAGGCCCGACGGGAAGAAGAGGAAGAACACGCTGAACATGATGGGCATGATCAGCATCACCTTCGCCTGCACCGGGTCGGCGGGCTGGGGGTTCAGCTTGGTCTGCACGAACATCGAGATGGCGTAGATGACCGGCAGGACGAAGTACGGGTCGGGCGCCGAGAGGTCCTGGATCCAGCCGAGCCACGGCGCGTGACGCAGCTCGATGGAGGCGAGCAGCACCCAGTAGAGCGCGATGAACACCGGGATCTGCACCAGGATCGGTAGGCAGCCTCCGAGCGGGTTGATCTTCTCGGTGCGATAGAGCTCCATCATCGCCTGGTTCATCTTCTGCTTGTCGTCGCCGTACATCTGCTTCAGCTTCTCCATCTTCGGCGCGAGCACCTTCATCTGCGCCATGGAACGCCCGGCCTTGGCGTTGAGCGGGTAGAAGGCGAGCTTGATGAGGATGGTGAGCGCGATGATCGCCCAGCCCCAGTTGCCGAGGCCGGGAATCCGCACGCCGCCGAATTCCATTCCCGAGTGCAGCGCCTTCAGCAGCCAGAACAGCGGCGCGGCGATGATATGCAGCCATCCGTAGTCGACCGCCAGCTCCAGCCCGGGAGCGATCTTCTCCAGCTTGTCGGTTTCCTGCGGCCCGATGTAGAGCGGCATGGTCGTCGACGCGGTGGCGCCCGGTGCGAGCGTGCCGATCGGGACTTTCACGCCGATGGTGAAGAGGTTGTCGATCACGTGCGTCGTGAAGAACTCGCGGTCGACTCCCGCCTTGGGCACCCACGCCGAGACGAAGTAGTGCTGGATCATCCCGATCCAGCCATCCTTTGATTGCCTCGGATGCGCTTGTTTCGCCTTCTGGATGTCGGAGAAATCGACCTTCTGGAACTTCGACTGATCCGTGTAGAGCGCCGGGCCGGTGAAGGTCACCACGCCCGCGAAGGAGCTTGTCTGTGCCGTTTCCTGGCTGGGCGGGTTGTTGTCGCGCAGGAATTGGTAGTACGCCGTGGCCGCGGGGATCGTCTTCTCCGAGGCATTCTTGATGTCGTAGTGGACGTCGATCTCGTACTTGCCGCGCCTGAAGGTGTAGCGCTTCACGACCTCGACCCCGCTGGGGTCGCGGGCCGTCATCTTCACCTCGATGGTGTCCTGGCCATCGGCGAGCGCGTATCTTTTCGCTTCCGGCGCATAGGTGGTCTTGTGCGTGGGCAGGCCGTCGCCGAGAAGTCCCGACTGCGTGACGAACAAGTGCCGCGGGTCGGGCTCGAGCAGCGTCAACGGCTTGTTGCGGTCGAGCGCGGAGAACACCTTCTTCAGGGTCACGCGGCGGATGTCCCCGCCCTGCGTGTTGAGCTCGACATCGAACATGTCGGTCCTCACAAGGACGGGCTCGCCGGTGGCGGCGGCGACAGTATTCGAAGATACCTGCGCCCCCGGGACCGTGGCGGGGACCGGCGACGTCGATGTGGGCGCGGGAGTCGGAGTAGCGGGCGTCGAGACGGGGGCCGAAGGGACGCTCGAAATGGTAGCGGGCGTCGCGGAAACCTTCGGAGCGTTGTGCTTCTGCCACGCATCCCACAGAAGGAGCGCGGAGAACGAGAACACGACGAAGGCGATGAGTCTTTGGGTATCCATCATGGTGCGGGAGTCCGGAAGTCGGTTTCAGGCAACGAGGGCGTTTTCAAGGAACAGGGTCGAACCCGCCCGGGTGCCAAGGATGGCAGCGAAGGACGCGTCGCATGGCGAGCCAGGAGCCGCGCAGCGCGCCGTGGCGCTCGAGCGCCTCGACCGCGTAAGCGGAACAGGTCGGCACGTATCGGCACTGCAGCCCCCACCAGGGGCTAAGTAGGTACTGGTATCCGCTAATCAATGCGAGGAGCGCCCGGCGCATCTCTATCGAGCCGCCCTTTCGTGCGCCTGGTCCAGCAACGAGCCGATCTCCGCTCCGAGCGCCGCGTGGGCCGTCCCGTCGAACTTCTCCCGCAGCGCCACCACGAGGTCCAGGCCCGCGAGCTTCACCGGATGACGGCGAAAGAGTTCGCGCACCATGCGCTTGATGCGGTTGCGGTGCACCGAAGAGGGCGCCAAGCGGCGCGTGAGCGCGATGCCCAGGCGCGACAGGCCCGGACGTCCGGAGGCGACGTGGAGCAGGGCGAGCGAGCCGCGATATTTTCGGGGGCTGCGGAGCGCGGGGCCGAAGGATCCCTGCGCCGCGAACCGATGGCGCCGCGAAAGGCCGGCCTTCCGGGCGCCGCGAAGCATCGGTCGTCAGACCGCGACGCGCTTGCGGCCTTTGGCACGGCGCGCGCTGATGACGGCGCGGCCGCTGGCCGTCTTCATCCGCGCGCGGAAGCCATGGACCTTCTTCCGGTGGGTGGTGGACGGCTGGTAAGTGCGTTTCATGGATGACCTCTTGGGTTCTGAGTGCGGCGAAAAGCACAAAATTATAGCGGATCGGACCCTCCAACGCCATTGCGCCATTCAATTCAGCGGCTTGCGCGGCTGTGGATAACCGGCCCCTTTCCGAGTAAAATTCAGAATCGCTTTCGCCCGCTTTCAAACCCCTCGTTTCCCTCGTTCCGCACCCATGGATTCGCTCTGGCCGTCGCTTGCCGCGGAACTCAAAAGAGACCTCCCGTCACAGCAGTACGACACCTGGATCAAGCCGCTGCGCGCAGAGCGCCACGGCAACCAGCTGGTCCTGCTCGCGCCCAACCACCACGTGCTGCGCTATGTGCGCACGAACCTCCTTTCGAGGATCGAAACGCGTGCCGAGCGCGTGGGCGGATCAGACCTGAGCGTCGATCTCGTCCTGGACGAGAAGCCGGTGGAGACCGAGATCGTGATCCCCGAGGCCGTGCCTGTGGCCGCGGTATCGAGCAACGAACGGCCCCGTGAAGAGCACCGGCTCAATTCCTCATTCACGTTCACGAATTTCGTTAACGGCAAGGCGAACCAGATCGCCCGTGCCGCGGCGATCCAGGTGGCCGAGAATCCGGGCACGGCGTACAACCCGCTCTTCATCTATGGGGGAACCGGCCTGGGCAAGACGCACCTGCTCCAGGCCATCGGCATCGACCTGCTGAAACGCAATCCCAAGGCCAAGGTCCGCTACATCCATGCGGAGCAGTTCGTGGCGGACGTCGTGCGCGCGTACCAGCACAAGAGCTTCGATTCGCTCAAGCGCTACTACCGCTCGCTCGATCTCTTCCTGATCGACGACGTGCAGTTTTTCGTCGGCAAATCGCGCTCCCAGGAAGAGTTCTTCTATACGTTCAATGCGCTGTTCGAGGCGCACAAGCAGGTGGTCATCACCAGCGACTCGTTCCCGAAAGAGCTGGCCGGCATCGAGGATCGCCTCATCTCGAGGTTCGGCTGGGGCCTCACGGTGGCGGTGGAGCCGCCCGAGCTGGAGATGCGCGTGGCCATCTTGTTGAAGAAGGCCGAGCAGGACGGCGTGCGCGTCGACGAGAACGTGGCCTTCTTCATCGCCAAGCACATCCGCTCAAACGTTCGCGAGCTCGAAGGCGCCATGAAGCGCGTGCTCGCATTCGCCCGCTTCAACAACGCCCAGGTGACGGTGGCGACCGCGCGCGAAGCCCTGAAGGACCTGCTCGCCGTCATCAGTCGCCAGGTCTCGATCGAGAACATCCAGAAGACCGTCGCCGACTACTACAAGATCAAGGTGTCGGAGATGTACTCCAAGAAGCGCTTTCGTTCCGTCGCGCGGCCGCGGCAGATCGCGATGGCCCTGTCGAAGGAACTCACCCAGCAAAGCCTTCCGGAGATCGGCGAGGCCTTCGGAGGGCGCGACCATACGACGGTCCTGCACGCCTGCCGCAAGACCGCGGAGCTGCGCGAGACCGACCAGGACTTCGCGCGCGACTACGCGCAGCTGCAGCAGATCCTGTTGGGTTGAGCATGGAATCACGCCTTGAAACCTGTGGGTACTTTCGGGGCGGCGCTAAGAGCGCCGAACTGTCCACAGGTTCTGCGCTGTTCCCCCGGATTGGGCCCCTCCGCGCAAGGGGGTCAACCCGTTGAAGGCGTTGCGCATTTCAAAGTTGTCCCGTTCGAATGCGGCTCCTATTAGCTGTTAACGAACTTAAAACTTAAAACCATGTTGAAGATAAAAGCCAGCAACGAAAAACTTCTCGCACCCCTCCAGCAAGTCACCGGCATCGTCGAGAGGCGCCATACGCTGCCGATCCTGTCGAACGTGCTGGTCACCGCGGAGGGCGGCAACGTGGACTTCCTCGCCACCGACCTCGAGGTGCAGATCACTTCGCGGGCGCAGCTCGACGGCAATGCCGAGGGCGCGGTTACCGTGGGTGCCCGGAAGCTCTACGACATTCTGCGTGCCCTGCCCGAGGATGCGGAGGTCGCCCTCGAGGCGAAGGAAAACCGGATGACGGTGAAGGCGGGCAAGAGCCGGTTCAACCTGCAGACGCTGGCCGCGGCCGATTTCCCGAAAATGGTCGAGGCCAAGGATGCCTCGCGCACGCTCCAGCTCCCGCAGAAGGCGTTGAAGCAGGCGCTGGGCCTGGTGCAGTTCGCCATGGCCGTGCAGGACATCCGCTACTACCTGAACGGCGTGCTCTTCTCCGTGGACAGGGACACGTTGCGCGTCGTGGCCACGGACGGACACCGCCTGTCCTTCGCGAGCCAGGACCTCGGCAGCGACCACGGCAGCGTGGAAGCCATCCTGCCGCGCAAGACCGTCATCGAGCTGATCAAGCTGCTGGGCGACACCGACGATCCCGTCTCCATCGCCATGGGATCGAACCAGGTGCGCTTCGCCTTCGGCGGCATCGAGATCGTCTCGAAGATCGTCGAAGGCAAGTTTCCGGATTACCAGAAGGTGATTCCGACCCAACATAAGAACCAGGTGAGCATCGATCGCACGACGCTCGCGCAGTCTCTGAATCGCGCGGCCATCCTCTCCAACGAGAAGATCCGCGGCGTGCGCCTCGTGTTCACCAAGAACGCCCTGTCGATCATCTGCACGAACAACGAGCAGGAAGAGGCCGAGGAAGGCCTTACCATCGACTACGACGGGGATCCAATCGATATCGGCTTCAACATCTCCTACCTGCTCGATGTGCTGAACCACGTCGATTCCGACAGCGTTTCGGTCACGATGGGCGACTCGAACTCGAGCGCGCTCATCCAGATGCCCGGCCGTGACGACTTCAAGTACGTCGTCATGCCCATGCGCATCTAGCTCTTTCAACGCACCAGGAAGGTTCATGGCAGCTGCTCCCCAAGACCCACGCACCAACGGCCGTCCCGAAGACTACGATTCGTCCAGCATCAAGATCCTGAAGGGCCTGGAGGCGGTCGTGAAGCGCCCCGGCATGTACATCGGGGATACCTCCGACGGCACGGGCCTGCACCACATGGTGTTCGAGGTCGTCGACAACGCGATCGACGAGGCGCTCGCCGGCCACTGTGACGACATCAAGGTCGTCATCCATACCGACAACTCGATCTCGGTCGTCGACAACGGGCGCGGCATCCCGACGGACATCAAGGAAGACGACGAGCTCAAGCGCTCCGCGGCCGAGATCGTCATGACGGAGTTGCACGCGGGCGGCAAGTTCGACCAGAACTCGTACAAGGTTTCCGGCGGGCTGCATGGCGTGGGCGTATCGGTGGTGAACGCCCTTTCCGAGTGGCTCAAGCTGCGCATCTGGCGCGACGGCTGCGCGCATTTCATGGAGTTCCACCACGGCAAGGCCGTGGAGCCGCTCAAGGTCGTGGGCGAGACCGACCGGCGCGGCACCGAGGTGCACTTCATGGCCTCGAAGCGGACCTTCAACAACATCGAGTTCCACTACGAGATCCTGGCCAAGCGCCTGCGCGAGCTCTCCTTCCTGAACAACGGCACCGCCATCGAGCTGATCGACCAACGCACGGGCAAGAGCGAGAACTTCGCGCATTCCGGCGGCGTGAAGGGCTTTGTCGAGTACATGAACCAGCCGAAGACGGTCCTGCACAACAACGTCTTCCGCGCGGTCGGCGAGAAGGAAGGCATCACCGTCGAGGTCGCGATGCAGTGGAACGACTCGTACGGCGAGTCGGTGCAGGTGTTCACCAACAACATCCCGCAGCGCGATGGGGGCACGCACCTCACGGGGCTGCGCGCGGCGATGACGCGCACGATCAACAACTACATCGAGAAGACCGAGGTCGCCAAGAAGGCGAAAGTCGAGACCACCGGCGACGACATGCGCGAGGGCCTGACCTGCGTGCTTTCGGTGAAGGTGCCCGAGCCCAAGTTCTCCTCACAGACCAAGGACAAGCTGGTTTCCTCGGAGGTCGGCCCGGTGGTGCAGGAGATCGTCGGCCAGAAGCTGGCCGAGTTCCTGATGGAGAAACCCTCCGACGCGAAGATCATCTGCGGCAAGATCGTCGATGCCGCGCGCGCCCGCGAGGCGGCGCGCAAGGCGAGGGAGCTCACGCGGCGCAAGGGCGTGCTCGACGGCATCGGGCTGCCGGGCAAGCTCGCGGACTGCCAGGAGCGCGACCCTGCGCTTTGCGAGCTCTACCTGGTGGAGGGCGATTCCGCCGGCGGCTCGGCCAAGCAGGGCCGCGACCGCAAGAACCAGGCGATCTTGCCGCTCAAGGGCAAGATCCTCAACGTCGAGCGCGCGCGCATCGACAAGATCATCACCTCGAACGAGGTCGCCACGCTGATCATCGCGCTGGGTGCTGGCATCGCGGACGAGTTCAACATCGAGAAGCTGCGCTACCACCGCATCATCATCATGACGGACGCGGACGTCGACGGCGCGCACATTCGCACGCTGCTGCTCACGTTCTTCTATCGCCAGATGCCGATGCTGATCGAGAAGGGGCACATCTACGTCGCCCAGCCGCCGCTCTACAAGGTGAAGCAGGGCAAGGAGGAGCGCTACCTGAAGGACGAGCACGAGCTGAAGCAGCACCAGTTGCGCCGCGCGCTGAACGGGGCGACCCTCTTGCCGGGCGGTACCGCGCCCCCCCTGACCGGCGAGGCCCTCGAGCGGATCGCCTCCGAGTACCTCACCACCGAAGCGGTGATCGAGCGCCTGTCCGCGGCCATGGACGCTTCGGTGCTGCGCGCGCTGCTGGACATCCCGAAGATCGCTCTCGACAGCAAGGAAGGGGTGAGCCAGGTCGCCAAGGCGCTGCACGCCGTGCTGCTGCCGCACCCGCCCAAGACGCACATCGAACGCGACCCCACGTCCGACGGCTGGAGGCTGCGCCTCGAGAAGATCGTCCACGGCAACAAGGTGGAGA
>JBKJYC010000441.1:0-3456 GCA_046715885.1 Usitatibacter sp. | reverse complement strand
AGGTGAGCTCGAGGTTGTGGTAGCGGAACGTGGAGGCGAACCCCTCGGGTTCGCCGAACTCGCCTTCGCCGTCGGGCGACTTCCAGCGCCCGCCGCGCATCCACGGGAATGCGGCCACCTCGTTCATGGCCTGCTCGAGGAAGCGCCGCGAGTGGGTCTCGGCCTCGGCCAGCTCCGCTACGCGCCGCATCCACAGCTCGAAGGGCATGCCCACCGACATGAGGTAGCGCGAGAAGTAGGTGCGCAATCCTCCGAAGCCGCCGCGCGGGCTCCACAGCACGGCGAGCGCGAAGAGCGCGATTCCGAAGGAGAACACGGTGAGGGCCACCGACGGGAAATAGCGGTCGTCGGTGAAGCGCATGAGGGCGAGGGAGCCCAGCACCAGCACCACCACGAGCTGGAAGACCAGCACGGCGTAGAAAAAATCGAACACCTGCGCCGGATCCTCGCTCGGCGCGGGCGGGCGGAAGAGGAGGATGAGGAGCATGAACGGCAGCACCGCCTGCGCCAGCACCGCGATCGGCTGCGGGATCTGGGTGTGCGCCAGCAGGAGCGTGGGCACGGCCCACAACAGGAGCATGCCCAGCAGGTAGGTGAAGGCGACGAGGAAGAAGAAGCGCCCCCGCTGCGCCGTGCGCACGGTGAAGACCTTCCCTCCGAGGACCCCCAGCAGCAGCACCATCCAGGTGACCAGCATCCATCCCGAGAGGAACCACAGGATGGCCGCCGTGATGGCCAGCAGCAGCACGATGGAAAGCACCTCGAGCTCGCGCTCGGCCGCGAAGAACGGTTGCCAGAGCAGGAAGAGGCCGAAGTGCACCATCAGCCAGATGCGCTGGAAGTCACCCCCGGGCGTCGCCACCAGCGCCGCGTGCAGGGCAAGGAGCATCGCGAAGACGACCCACGGCCGCGCGTGCAGCAGGGCGCGTGAAACGCGTTGGGCGAAGGGCAGCGTGGTGGCCAAATCGGGCGTCCGGGGAGGTGGGGCGAGGATAGCGGAAGTGTCGGGAGCCCGGACAGGTGGTGTCCGGGAACCCTACAGTTGAGCTTGCGGGGGCACAGGCTCGCGCCCGGGCGTGGTCCTAACTGATTGAATAATTGACTTAAAGCCGAAGTGGCACGGGTGTTGCTCCTATCCCCTCGTCTAATAACGATACGGAGCAGCGCACATGAGGAACATGAAACGCCAACAGTCCGGCTTTACCCTGGTCGAGATCGCCATCGTTCTCGTGATCATCGGCCTGCTGCTGGGCGGCATCCTGAAGGGACAGGAATTGATCAACAGCGCGAAGGTGAAGAACCTCGCCAACGATTTCCGCGTGATCCCGACCTACATCTACGCCTACCAGGACAAGTACCGCGCCATTCCGGGCGACCAGGCGCAGCCCATACTAAACAATCAATTTCCCCCGGCCGGCACCGCCACCGCCTCGAGCACCGCGGCCTCACTCGGCAACGGCGTGATCAACGGCGCGTGGAACGCCAGCACCGTCGCCGACGAATCGTTCGTGTTCTGGCAGCACGTGCGCCTGGCGAACCTTGCCGCCGGACCGACCAACACGGCGGACGCCAATTACTCGCCGAAGAATTCGGTCGGCGGGGCGCTGGGCATCACCAGCGGCGCGGTGATCACCGGCATGACCGGCACCTACTCGCTTTGCTCGGCGGGCATCCTCGGCAACTTCGTGAAACAGCTCGACACCCAGATGGACGACGGCAACACGGCTACCGGCTCGACGCGCGCGGCGTTGCCGACCGCGCCGACCGCGGCTGTGGCGACCAATTTGATCGCGGACGGCGACTCGTACATTGTGTGCACCACCTTCTAGCGCGGACGATCGCCCCTCGACGGCCCGCCCCACGCGGGCCGTTTCTTTCTAGCCCTGCAGCAGCCGGATCTCGGCCTTCGCGAGGTCCTCCTTCGTGCCCATGAGGACGAGCACGTCGCCCTCCTTCAGGCGCAACTCCTCGTCGAGCTCCACCGGCCCCGCGCCCTGCCGCCGCACCGCCGTGATGCGCACGCCGATCTTCGGGAGGTTCAGGCTCGCGAGGCTCTTGCCGGTGCAGGCCGCATCGGGTGCCACGACCATCGTATGCAGGCGCGCGTGCCCGGCGGCGGGCATGTTGGCGTCGGTGGCGCCATGGAAGAACCCGGGCATGAGCTGGTAGCGCTCCGTGCGCACATCGCGCAGGGTGCCGAGCACCTTGTCCAGCGGCATGCCCAGCTGCAGCATCGTCTGCGTGGCGAGCATGAGTGAACCCTCCACCACTTCCGCCACGATCTCGGCCGCGCCGGCTTCCTTGAGCCGTTTCACGTCGGCGTCGTCGAAGGTGCGCACGATCACGGGCAACTCCGGGCGCACCTCGCGCACGTGCGCCAGGATGATAAGCGCCTTGGGCGTGTCTGCGAAGCTCACCACGAGTGCCGTGGCGCGCGACAAAGCCGCCGCCACCAGCACCTCGCGCCTTGAAGCGTCGCCGTACACCACCGAATCGCCCGCCGCCGCGGCCTGGCGCACGCGCTCGGGGTCGGAGTCGAGCGCGATCACGGAGATCTTCTCGCGCTCGAGGAAGTGCGCCAGCGCCTGGCCGCTGCGGCCGTAGCCGCACACGATCACATGGCCCCTGGTGGTCATCGACTTCACGGCCAGCGAGTGCAGCGCCATGGCGCGCTGCGTCCACTCGCTCTCGGCGAAGTACAGCACGATGCGCTCCATGCGTGCGAGCAGCAACGGCGTGAGCAGCATCGACAGCAGCGATGCGGCAAGGACGATCTGCGGGATCTCCGGCGGGAACTTGCCCTGCTTCTGCGCCAGCGCCAGGAGCACGAAGCCGAACTCGCCCGCGGGAGCGAGCGTGAGCGCGGTGCGCAGCGCCGTTGGCTTGGCGTTGTGGAAGGCGCGCGCCAGCCAGTACACAACGCCGAACTTCACCACCAGCAATCCCGCCAGCACCAGCGCCACCCAGACGAAGTTCGCGAGAAGCGCGCGCAAGTCGAGCAGCATGCCGATGGTCACAAAGAAGAGGCCCAGCAGCACGTCGCGGAACGGCCTGATGTAGTCCTCGACCTGGTAGCGGTACTCGGTCTCCGAGATGAGCATGCCGGCGAGGAAGGCGCCCAGCGCCAGCGACAGGCCCGCCATCTCGGTCACGTAGGCCAGCCCGAGCGCCACGAAAAGCACGAAGAGCACGAAGAGCTCGGAGGACTTCTGCTGCGCCACCACGTTGAAGAGCGGACGCATCACGCGCTGGCCGACCGCGAGGACGATCACCAGGACTACCGCGGCCTTCACCAGCGCGATCAGCATCTCGCGCGCCAGGGCTTCGGGCGGAAATCCGAGCGCCGGGATCAGGATCAGCAGAGGGATCACCGCCAGGTCCTGGAACAGCAGCACGCCCATGATCTGGCGGCCGTGGGCGGATTGCAGCTGGCCGCTCTCCACCAGGGTCTTGGAG
>JBKJYC010000440.1:0-2809 GCA_046715885.1 Usitatibacter sp. | reverse complement strand
TTGCTGTCATGGTTGGGCCCCGTGAAGGCACGCTCGGTGCCGTGCTTGCGCGTGACCTCGTACTGCTGCGGCGTGAGCTGCGCCTTCCACTGCGCATCCGTCTTGACGATCTTTTCCATGCGGCTCTCCGTGGCGAGTGCGAAAAGTATAGTCGCGCCGCCCGGGCCCGGCTTGCGTCGGTTATGCTTTCGCCACCTTGACCGCGGCCAAATATTCCGACGTCTTCCGCGACCGAAACCTCGCGGTCATCCTGCTCCTCGGTTTCGCCTCCGGCCTTCCGATCGCGCTCGTTTCATCCACGCTGCAGGCGTGGGCGACGGTGGAGGGGGCCGATCTCGCGGCCATCGGCCTGCTCACCCTGGTCGGGATTCCCTACACCTGGAAGTTCCTCTGGTCGCCGTTCATGGATCGATATGCGCCCGCGTTCCTCGGACGCCGGCGCGGCTGGCTCGTCATCACCCAGCTCCTGATCGCGTGCGGGCTCGCGGCGATGGCTTTTTGCTCGCCGCGCACCGAGATCGGCTGGCTCGCGATGCTGGCCGTCCTGGTCGCTTTCATCTCCGCCTCCCAGGACATCGTCTTCGACGCGTACCGGACGGACCTGGCGAAGCCCGAGCAGCGCGGCCTCGCTGCCGCGATGACGACCGTCGGCTACCGGACGGCGATGCTGGTGTCGGGCGCGCTCGCCCTGGTGCTGGTGGTTGGCTCGGGCTTCATCCCCGCGCTCGGATGGCGAAACATGTATCTGCTCATGGCGGGTCTGATGGTCGCGTGCGTCGGCGTGACGCTCTGGGGGCGGGAGCCCGAGCTCCGGGCGGCCCCGCCGCGCTCGCTCGACGAGGCGGTGATCGCTCCCCTGAAGGAGTTCTTCTCCCGGCCGGGCGCCGTGACGCTGCTCCTGCTGATCGTCCTCTACAAGCTCGGCGATGCGTTCGCCGTCTCGCTCTCGTCCGCATTCCTGCTTCGCGGGATCGGGTTCGGGCTCGAGGACGTGGCGTACGTGAACAAGGTCATGGCGCTTTCCGCGACCATCGTCGGCGCGTTGCTCGGCGGTGTGATGATGGTACGGCTGGGCCTGTACCGCGCGCTCGTGCTCTTCGGCGTGCTACAGGCGGTCTCCAACCTCGCCTTCATGTGGCTCGCAACGGTCGGAAAGAGCTATCCGGTGCTCCTCTTCGCCGTCGGTTTCGACAATCTCTGCGGCGGAATGGGCACCGCTGCGTTCGTCGCCCTCCTGATGGCCCTGTGCGATCACCGCTTCACGGCCACCCAATACGCGCTGCTCTCGGCGCTCTCCGCTTTCGGCCGCGTCTACGTCGGTCCCGCGGCCGGCTATGCCACCGACCCGAAATACCTCGGGCTCGACTGGGCGACGTTCTTTTTCCTCACCTTCCTCGTGGCACTCCCCGGCTTGGCGCTCCTCTGGTGGAAGCGCGAGGCCGTGCGCGATCTCGACCGCCCGAAATAATTGCAGTCCGACCTCCAATTATTTCCGGCGAAAGCGAAAGACCGCCAGGTCGCCGCGAAGGTTGGGCAGCACGTTCACCTGCCGACCTCCGGTGATGACGCGCTCGTCGAGGATCTCCGCGCCGGTCTTCACGCACAGGTCCTCGAAGTCCTTCACGGTGCAAAGGTGGATGTTGGGCGTGTCGTACCACTGGTACGGCAGGGTCTTGGAAACCGGCATGTGGCCCATCGCGATGTCGAGGCGGTGCTTCCAGTAGCCGAAGTTCGGGAAGGTGACGATGCCCTCACGGCCCACGCGCAGCATCTCGCGCAGCACGTTCTCGGTGTTCTTCATCGCCTGCAGGGTCTGCGAGAGGATGACGAAGTCGAAGGCGCTGTCCTCGAATGTCGAGAGCCCGGTCTCGAGGTCGAGCTGGATCACGTCCACGCCGTTGGCCAGGCTCGCCAGCACGCCCCCATGGTCGATCTCCACGCCGTAGCCGGTCACGCCGTGCGTGGCGCACAGGCCCGCCAGGAGCACGCCGTCCCCGCAGCCGAGGTCGAGCACGCGCGAGCCCTCGGGGATCCACGAGGAGATCAGCTCGAAATCGTAGCGCTGCTGGGCGCGCCTCATTCGCCCACCCCTCCGTAACCCTTCATCTCCTCCAGCTGCGCCGCGCCGACCACCAGCGGCCCGGCGCGCGCCCCGGCGCCGATCTCGCTCGAGATGTTGTCCAGGTACGCCGCCACCAGCTTGTGATAGTGCGGGTCGTCGAGCAGGAAGGCGTCGTGGCCGTGCGGCGCGTCGATCTCCGCGTAGGTGACGCGCTTGCCGCCGGCCACGAGCGCGCGCACGATCTCGCGCGAGCGCGCCGCGGGGAAGCGCCAGTCGCTGGAGAAAGACGCGACGAAGAACCCCGCCTTCGCCGGCGCCAGCGCCTTGGCCAGGTTGCCTCCGGCCTCCTTCGCGGGATCGAAGTAGTCCAGCGCCTTGGTCATGATCAGGTACGTGTTGGCGTCGAACACGAGCGCGAACTTGTCGCCCTGGTAGCGCAGGTACGACTCGATCTCGAACTCGACGTCGTAGTTGAAGCCGTACTCCTCGCGCTTGAGGAGGCGCCCGAACTTCTCGCCCAGCATGTCCTCGGAGAGATAAGTTATGTGGCCGAGCATGCGCGCCAGCTTCAGGCCACGCGCCGGCACCTTGCCGTGGGCGTAGAAATTCCCGCCGTGGAAGTCCGGGTCGGACACGATCGCCTGGCGCGCCACGTCGTTGAAGGCGATGTTCTGGGTGGAGAGCTTGGGCGCGGCCGCCACGACCAACGCGTGGCCGATCCGCTCGGGATAGGAAAGCGTCCATTGC
>JBKJYC010000439.1:0-2882 GCA_046715885.1 Usitatibacter sp. | reverse complement strand
GTGGCCTCGAGGGCCTGGGTGGGTATGGTTGGGGTGGTTTTGGTGCCGCGGTTGCTGGAAGCGCGCGGGTTTATGGGGGGCGAGGAAGGAATGCGGGGCGTTGCCGCCCCGCAATCCTGAGGATCAGGGCGTCCCGCTGGGCGTGCCGGGACGCGGCATCGGCACCGCCTCGCTGCGCGCGCGCTCGAATGCCTCCCGGTCGTAGGTCTTGACGCCGTCCGCTTCGCCCGCGCGCTGGCGCGTGGGAATGTTGCTGCCGGTACGGTAAACCGCTTCCTCACGCTCGACCGCGGGCGCACTGGAGTTCGCGGTCGCGCAGCCGGCGAGCGTGGCGGCGGCAAGAAGGCCGAACAGAATCCTTTTCATTTCGCAAATTTCTCCGGATGAGGACACGCGATCATAGCAAAGGGTTCGCGCCCTACTTCCAGTCCGCGCGGTCATAGGCCTGCTGCGCCGCCGCCTGGTTGCGACCGAGGAGCGACACGTTGAGGCTGTCCTTCCTGAAGTCGCCCAAGGCGGCGAGTTCCTTGTTGTCGCGCACCGGACCGGCCACCGGAAACTCGTTGTTGCCGTTGGCAAAGTAGGCCTGGGCCTGCGGGCTCGCCAGGTATTCGAGGAACATCACGGCGCTGTCCTTGTTGGGTGCGTTCCTGAGGACGCCGGCGCCGGAGACATTCACGTGGGTGCCGCGGTTGGACTGGTTCGGAAACACCACGCCGAGCTTTTCCGCCGCCGCCCTTTCGTCGGCCTTCGCCGATTTCAGCATTCGCACGTAGTAGTACGTGTTGGAGATGGTGACCTGGCATTCGCCGGCAGCCACGGCCTTCAGCTGGTCGGTATCCCCGCCCTTGGGATCGCGCGCGAAATTCGCCACCACGCCCTTCGCCCACTGCTCGGCTTTCTCCGGTCCCAGATTGGCGATCATGGAGCTCATCAGCGAGAGGTTGTACATGTTCGAACTCGAGCGCACGCAGACCTTCCCCTTGAACTTGGGATTGGCGAGGTCCTCGTAGTCCTTCAGGTCGGCGGGGTTCACGCTGCCCTTCGCATAGAAGATCGGGCGCGCGCGCACCGAGAAGGCGTACCAGAGGCCCTCGGGCTGGCGCAGCTCAGCGGGAATGCGCTCGTCGAGCACCCGCGACTTCACCGGCTGGAAGAGGCCCATCTGCTCGGCACGCCACAGGCGGCCGGCGTCCACGGTCACGAGCACATCCGCGGGGCTGCGCGCGCCCTCGTTCTTCAGGCGCTCCAGCAGCGCGTCCTCGCCCGCCTCGATGCGGTTGATGCGGATTCCGGTCTGCTTGGTGAAATTCGCGTAGAGCGCTTCGTCGGTCTGGTAGTGGCGCGAGGAGTACAGATTGAGGACCTTTTCCTGCGCTCCGGCGCCGACGGCAAGGGACGCGGCGCAAAGGATCGTGAGTGTTTTCATGGACTTGGAATCACGCAAGAATAAAATGGGGGCAGCCCCACTGTAATGCGAATTATTCTTATTTGTCAATCGAGAACCGACTAGAATGATTCCCATGGCCGCCGCCGCGCTCGATATCGACGCTATTCGCTTCGCGTACCCGGGATATGGTCCGGTGGCCGACGGCTTCTCGCTGCGGCTGGAAGACGGCCAGATCGGCTGCCTCCTGGGCCCCAGCGGCTGCGGCAAGACCACGGTGCTGCGCTGCATCGCGGGGCTGGAGGCCGTGGCAGCCGGTGAGATCCGCCTGCACGGCGACACCGTGAGTCGCCCGGGCTTCACGCTGGCCCCCGAGGCGCGCCGCGTAGGCGTCGTGTTCCAGGATTACGCCCTCTTCCCGCACCTCACGGTCGAAGGCAACGTGGCTTTCGGGTTGCGCGGCGCGGCGAGGAACTCGAGGTTCACGCGCGTAAGGGAGCTGCTCGACGCGGTGGGCATGGCGCACTCCGCGAAGAAGTACCCGCACGAGCTCTCCGGCGGGCAGAAGCAGCGCGTGGCGCTCGCCCGCGCACTCGCCCCGCGCCCGCAGCTGCTGCTCCTGGACGAGCCGTTCTCGAACCTCGACGTCGATCTGCGCGAGCGGCTCTCGATCGAGGTCCGCGCCATCCTCAAAGCCCAGGGGATGACGGCGCTGCTGGTTACGCACGACCAGCGCGAGGCTTTTGCGATGGCCGACGGCGTGGGCGTCATGCGGCGCGGGAAAATCGAGCAGTGGGATAGCGCCTACAACCTCTACCACCGGCCCGCCACGCGTTTCGTCGCGGACTTCGTCGGCGAGGGCGTGCTGATCGACGCGAAGGCGAAGGATGCCGACGGCATCGAGACCGCCCTCGGCTCCGTGACCCATTGCCCCGGCTGCGACATCCTGCCCGGTCAGACCATCTCCCTGCTGCTGCGGCCCGACGACGTGCTCCACGACGACGACAGCCCGCTCAAGGCCGAGGTCGTGAAAAAAGCCTTTCGCGGCGCCGAGTTCCTCTACACCCTGAAGCTTGCCGACGGCAACCAGGTCCTCTCGCTCGTGCCCTCGCACCACAACCACGCGATCGGCGAGCGCATCGGCGTCAAGCTCGACGTCGACCACGTGGTCGCCTTCCCGCGCACCGCGGGCTCCGACGACTGAAATCGGGGCCAACTATCTTCAGGAGTACTTGCGCAGGTCTTCGATGACCTTGCCGTCGTTGGGCAGGGTGCCCTGCGCAACGAACTCGACCTCGCCGCGCAGCTTGGTCAGCTCCTTCACCGTGGCCTCGACCGCGCAAGCCAGGTGGGCGTCGGACCCGTCGCGCTCGACGCGCAGCGTCATGCGATCCTCGCCCGCCTCGTTCTCCACGGTGAGCCGCGCCTTCGCGAGACCGTGGCGCTTGACGGTCTCGGCCACCTGCTGCGGATGCACGAAGAGGCCGCGCACCTT
>JBKJYC010000438.1:0-16756 GCA_046715885.1 Usitatibacter sp. | reverse complement strand
AACAGGAAGCTGGTGGGTTTCGCGCGCCTCGTGGTTCCTCGATTGGCCGGCGTCGTCCTGATTGTCGGGGCGCAGGAGGAATACGTGCAAAAGTTTGTTCGGCTCATGCAACCCGTGGTCAGGGAGTCGGGCATTTCCTGCCGAACTGCGTTCCTCGACTCGATGAAGGATGCGGAGCACGAATTGCGGTCCATGCGCAGCCGAGGAGAACAAGTCGCGGTCGCCTACCCGATCGAATTCGGCGACGGGACACGGAAGGCGATTGCGGAGACGGCGGTACGCAATCAGGTGGCGTTGTTCTCATTCGGTCCAGAATGGGTCCGAGTCGGCGGATTGCTTTCGCACACGCTCACCCACCGCAACGAGGATCGGAGCCTGGCAGCCCAGATCGCCAGGCGCGAACCCGGCCACGATGCCTTTCGAGTTGCCGGACGCTACGGAACTGGCGGTCAATCGCACGACGGCCGCGAAGCTCGGCATCCGCATTCCGCCGGAAGTGCTAATCGCGGCCACCGAGAGATGAAGTACACCTTCGTCGATACCTGCTTCGGGACCTACCACCTTCCAGGAGATCACCGACGATTGGCTCAGGCGCTACAACGAAATCAGGCCGCACGGCGCACTTGGCCACCTGACCCCAAGTGAGTACGCCAATTCAGGTCGGGAATGCACTTTAGAAGCGGCCGAACTCCAGCTCAGAACTGCCCGCTAACGGGGGGAACGTCACCGGAACCTCGGTGAGCGTGCCGGTCGGCAACGGCTCGCTCATGCTCGGCACGTGGCAGGGGCTGTACCTCTGGGAGCACCGCACCCAGCCGCATACACGTACCATCGTGGTCACGGTGTCCGGCTAGCTTCCGGGCCCCGATTTCCACATTGCAGCCTGGAGCGCGCCGTCCAGCTCGAGCGCCGACTGGTAGCGCTGGGCGGGATCTTTCGCCAGCGCCTTTGCAACCACCGCATCGAAGTAATGAGACACCGAGCTGTTTAGCGACGACGGGGCGGATGGATTGTCCTCGAGAATCTTTCTTGCGACCGTCCACGGACTTGCGCCGGTGAACGGCTTTTCCCCCGTTAGCAGCTGGTAGAGCAGGATTCCCGCGGAGAACACGTCGGCGCGCCGGTCGATTACATCTCCCGAAACCACCTCGGGGGACTTGTACTCTGGCACGCCCAAAACGGGATACGTGCGATCCGGCACCATTTCAGGCTCGTTCATGGACTCCAGGCCAGAAAGGCGCGCAAGCCCGAAATCGGTGAGTCTGGCGCTGCCATCCGACGCGATCATCACGTTTCCCGGATTGAGGTTGCAGTGGACAATGCCCGCCTCGTGCGCGGCCTCCAGCGCAGCGCACACGTCACCCATCATGGTCACCACGTCTCCGATCCGGAAGCGCTGGTCCGCGTCGAGGACGTTCGCGAGCTTTCTCGCATCGACGTACTCAATGACCGCGTAATGCATATCGGCGTCCTCGCCGAACTCCAGCGCCTGCACGATTGCTGCATGCTTGACGCGCTCGCCGGCCAGCACTTCTCTAAG
Organism: Usitatibacter sp.; assembly: GCA_046715885.1. GTDB lineage: Bacteria > Pseudomonadota > Gammaproteobacteria > Burkholderiales > Usitatibacteraceae > Usitatibacter. Next base: position 15,216 of record JBKJYC010000438.1, on the reverse strand, counting down.
CAAAGATCTCGCATTGCACGCGACGGTGTCCGCGTCGTGCGCGCTCTTCAGGGCTGTCTTAATCGCGACTTTGCGCCGGGACGCGGGGTCAACGCCCGCGTAGACCGTACCGCACGCCCCCTCGCCGAGGATGCCGGTGACTTCGTAGCGGTCGATCGCCTTCCTGCTGCCGCTGGTCGCGGCCGGCGCGGCCTCCTCTGCGGGGACCGGGCGGTCCTGCTCGATCCTGACGCTGCGCCCATCCGGCCATTCGATTTTAAGAAACAATCGCGGCGCAAGACCGGCCCAATCCAGGCGCACCCCGTCGGCAAACCAGTACTCGGACATCCCGCCGGTCTCCCCGGTGATGGCCCCGCCATCGAACCAAGAGTCGAAGTGCTGGTCCCGACGGTCACCGGGCCGGGGCGAGCTCCTGAACCCCGGGGGCGAGTTGACCAGCGTAAGGATGCGCACGAGCTCGTCCAGCCCAATCTTGTGCTGGTACCGTCTTTTGAACTGGTCGCTGGCAGCGGCAGGAACTTCATCCGAACTCGATGCATCATGCGCCTGCTTCGGCGCGGCCCTCGTGCCCGCCTGGCATGCCTTGCAGACATAGCGTTGTTCGAAGTACTCGTACATCCCTTGAGGCGTCTGGCCCGGGCTGAGGCTGTCCGCGACCTGATCGATTTCGGCCTGCACCTCTGCGCTTGCGTCCCAGCCGCATTGCCGGCATCGATACATCTTTGATCAGCTCCTTTGCCCAGATCAGGCAGACCCGCCTTTTCCTAACGGTACACTCGGCCCGTGGAATCGAACCCAGCACCCGGAAACGGAATACGTGCAGCAAGGTACTGCGCATCAATCGCAGCCCTGCTTGTTTCGACAAGCGCCATCGCTGCGGAGCCTGCGCTCGAATGCCACGGCGTCAAATCCGACGACCCGGACATCCGGTATGAGCTCACCGTAACCGGCCCCAAGGCGAACAGCTTTGTCGTGAGCGATTCCGCGAACAATGAAAAATGCACCTGCAATTTCAGGCTTTCGGAATTTCAGGACGGGACCAGGAGGAAGTCGCCCCGGTATGTCATCAGCCTGGTTTACCAGTCCTGTGATGCGGGGTGCCGGTACCGCATTGATGTTCCCGCGCTGCAAATGCTGAACGCCGACGAAGCCTTAAGAAGCGCTTCAACGCCTGAAACTGCCGCCCACCACCTTCGGGTCGTCCGGGTAGTTGCTTGGTGGGAGGTGCGTACCGGCAGCCGGGCTGCTTGCGACACCGTTCAGTAAGGTCGCCGTAACGCTTCCGGCGGCATTTGTCAGCACGCCATTGAAAAAATTTCCTTCACGTGATTCGCCTACAAACTTGTCGCCGTCCTGCCACAGGTACGCGCCCTGGCCGTGTCGCTGGCCACCCCGATATTCGCCTTCGTAGCTGTTGCCGGTGGAATAGGTGCTCATTCCGCGTCCTTCGCGGATGTCGTCCTTGAATTGGCCGATGTAACGAGTGCCTTTCGATGAGCGCTCGATTCCATTTCCATTGTGAAGGAAGTCCCGCATGTAGCCTACCCGGGACTCCTCGGCTATGGAACTGTCGGCCTGAATGCCGATGAATTCCCCCTTTCCGACCTGACGGCCCGCAACAAACTCGGCGCGATACAGGTTCCCTTGGCTGGGGGTGAAGAGCCCAAAAATTCCGACGCCATGACGCTTGCCATTTACCATCGGCCCCTCATAGATCCAGGTGTTGCCGTTTTCGTACGTGCCCGAAGAGCTGGATTTTTCCAGCTGCCTGTCGAACATCAGCTTGAGTTCGTTGGACGCCTTGGAGTAAGCGGGATCGCCGGATACCTGCGGCGCGATCGCCTCGAATACATCACTGGTGGAGATCTTCCGGTTCGCCGTGGTCTTCATGAGCTTGTCCAGGAAGGCCCGCGTCCGTACGCAGTTCGTTTGCAGCTTGAGCGTCATGCTGCATGCAGGATGCCCGTTGCATAGTCGAATTTGAGCCGTCGCAACGCCCTCCCTGAGTTCCTCGCAACCGGCGATCGTCGGATTCAATTGCGCGCTGACCGGCGCGCCCCAAGCGCCCAGGAAAGCGAAAACGATCCCCGCGGCATAGAGGCAGACCCTTGATGGAGCAATACCCGTGAGCATCATGCAGCCTGCGCGCTGAAGAGCCCGTCCAAACCACGCATTCCCAGCGCCGAAACCACCTCTTCGGCCTCAGGGTGGCTGATCTTGACCTGCACATGCCGGCCAGGGCGAAGCATGACGTGCATCATCAGGTGCTTGGCAACCGGAATCACGCCATCCATCTGCGTGGTCTCGGAGCTAAAAACGATCTGGTCGATGTCCGTAAGGGGATATTTTCTTGCGCCGAGAATCGTCCCGACCGTCAGCTCGTCCCCGATTGTCAGCGAGGGGATCGCGGTCACTGCCATCCAGCCGAACGCGACAGCTCCGAGCGGGACGAGCAACGCCATCAGCAATTCCTCGGGGTTATCGTAGAAGCTTTTTACGGACAGGTTCAGGACGCAATAGACGAAAAGCACCGTCAGCGGCAGAGCAAATATCACTCCCCCGATCAGTCGCGCGGACGCCATGTTGTAATTCTTCAGATGGATGTCGGACATATGAACTCCTGAGTCTTGTCTTATGGGCAGGACGAGTCACGTTTGCGGCGTGATCAACGGCGTTTTACCCGCTCGTCCTGCAATAGCTTTTCGCCGTCCACGCCTTGCGATGCCATCTGCTTTACGAAGGCCTTGCTACCTTCGGCACCTCGGGCGACCGCTTTTTCGAACTCGTCAGGCGGCGTTGCCAGGCATTTCGCGGCTTCGGCCTTGGCCTGTTGGGCAATGCTGTCCTGCGTGCACTCTTCCGGCTTCTTCAGCCTGTTCTGCACCGCAGATTGGCAGACCCGGCCAAGGTAGCCGGCATACTCCGAGCCATGCATCACGGTGCAATAGCCTTTGAGGTCCCGCGCTTCCAATGACGTGAACATGCGCGCGAAAGTAAGCATCTCCTCGGTTGGCTCCGCACTCATCGCGGGACGGGTAGCAATCAGCATTCCTGTAACCATCAAGGCAACCGCGAAGGACATTTTCACAATCAAGACATTCTCCTCTATATGGTTTTTCCGGCAATCATTTTGTTCTCCTCCGAAGAGCGGCGGACTAGCCTCTCCTCGATCCCCACTTTGCACACCGGCCCAGGATGCCGCGGCCCCGCTGGTACTCGATGTCGGCCGGCCCGAAACCGTCGGGCTTGGACAGCGTCTCACCGTACCTGCACGCGAAGAAATAGGTCGTTTCTCCGTCGGTGTGCATGATCGAGCCGTCGTTCGGCCCGACCTGCCACGCGCCGCCCTTCGAGTTTTCGCAATCGAAGGCCTCGGACGAGCTGCCCTTTCTTGGATGAAGCACGCAATAGTTGTACTCGACGGCGTAGGGGCAGATATTCCGGACGCCGCCATTGGGTTGGGGTTTGAGGCACTGATGGGCCACGTTGCCGCTTTCATGGAGCTTGGGAAGTCCAGGGGACAACTGTCGTACCTGGTCGACTCTGGCCTGACGTTCCTGAACGCGATCAAGGGCCAACCGTTGCACCGCAGACTGATCGTGAGGGGCGCCCGTATGGGGATTGTTGGGATTTAACGGCTCTGCGAGGGGTGGCGCCGGTGTTGGCGCGGGAGCAGGAACGGGCGGCGAGGGCCGGGGGGTATTGCCGGCGACATTTCCAGGTGAGCCGCCCAGGTTCGACGCAATGTGCCGGGCGATGCAGGCAGACAGGCGGTACTGGACAGCGAGGATCGCATGGTCGTTTTCCGCCTTCCAGTCATTGTCACGCGCCCAACTTCTGAGCGCGTCTGCATACTCCGGTGAGTTGACCCCCTTCTGAAAAGGCTTGCAGCGACTGGCACAATCCTCGCCGTATCGGACGGAGTTTTGCACATACTTCGTCAGCTCCCCGATATCGGCATTGTTCTTACCCTTGGTGGCTGCAATCACGACTTGCCTTTCGCGCTCGCAGACCTGCGCCGCGGCCTGGGCGGACGCGCAAACCAGCAACGCTCCGATCAGCCATATCCAGGACTTGGTCAACCTCGTGGTCACGAGGGTTGCGCTTCCAAGCTTCATTTTTCCTGCTATCAATTGGTTCTCCTCGGTGAAGCGGATCAACGCGTGTAACTGCCGCCCAACGCCATCGGGTCGTCCGGTTGGATGCTCGGTCTGCTGCCTGCGACAGGCATTTGCGATACTTGCCCGCCGCTGGCGTTTTTCGAATGGGCGGGCGTGAAGAGCTGCAATCTGGCTCGTACATTGCAGGGCAGCCGTTTTTGACACTGAAGGTCTGAAGGCCAATTACGCTCTGACCTGCCCGGGTTTTTCGGACCGATCATAACTTGAGAGAATGGCTCCTGCTTCCAGAGGAGCCCATGAAGAAGAGCCGATTCACCGAAGAACAAATGGTTGCCATGCTTCGCGAGGCCGACCGCACGTCGATCGCTGAAGTGTCCAAGAAGCACAAGGTGAGCGACCAGACGTTGTATGGCTGGCGCAAGCGCTTTGGCCAGCTCGAGCCCGCTGATGTGAAGCGGCTGCGCGCCCTAGAGGCCGAGAACGGCAAGTTGAAGCGCATGCTCGCCGAGCGCGAAATGGTGATCGACACGATGAAGGAGCTCAATCGGCGAAAGTGGTGAGCCCGCAGGTGCGTCGTGAGCAGGTCGAGTGGGTCGTGCAACGTGGCCATTCGACTCGACGTGCATGCGGGCTGATCGGAGTGGCGCGATCGATGCTGGGATATCGGTCGATTCGAGCCGAGAACGACGCTCCGGCGATCGCGGCGATGCGTTCGTTCTCGGCCCAGTACCCGCGCTACGGGTATCGGCGCATCCGGATCTTCCTGGGACGCGAGGGCCATCACATGGGAGCGGAGCGAGCTCATCGGCTCTGGAAATCCGAGGGCTTGCAGTTGCCAAGGCGCCGGCCGCGGCGTCGCGTGGCAGGAAGCCGTCCTCGTCCGTTGCCGCCTCAGGCGCCGAACCATGTCTGGGCATACGACTTCGTCTTCGACGCGAGTGCCAGCGGCCAGCAGATCAAGTGCCTCACGGTGGTCGATGAATTCACCCGCGAGTGCCTCGCGATTGACGTGGCGGGAAGCATTCGGTCGAATCGCGTGATCGAAGTGCTCTCGCGCCTGGTGAGCCTGCATGGAGCGCCCGCGGCGCTGCGCTCCGATAACGGCCCGGAATTCGTCAGTCGCGCCATTCTCAAATGGCTCACTGACTGCGGCATTCACACCGCCCACATCGATCCCGGAAAGCCCTGGCAGAACGGCACCGACGAAAGCTTCAATGGCAAGTTCCGCGACGAGTGCCTGAGCCTGGAGTGGTTCAGAAGCCGCGAGGAAGCCCGTGTCGTGATCGAGCAATGGCGTCGTCACTACAATCTGGTTCGTCCGCATTCGAGCTCAAGTACCTCACACCCATCGAGTTCAAGCTGCGCTACGATTCCATCAACCCGGGAGCCGTTTCCAAGTTATGAATGGACCGAGAATCCCCGGGCAGGTCAAGCCACTCCGCTCCCGGCATGAGCTGAAAGGCGCGCAGCTCCGCGGCATGGCGCGTGGCGCACTGCCACAGGGGACTCGCCCTCGGGTTGCGCGGCCGGTACAGGCCGCCGCGGAGCGCCGCGCCGGCCCCAATGTCCGCCCGTTGCCATCGCTCGGCGCAGCGCCCGTCCATGCGGGTGCCAACGCACCGGCGCCCCGACGATCGACATCACGGGCCGCGCCACTCAAGCGATCAAGATTGCGTCAACTCGCTTTCATCGAGAGACGTTAGGGTCCCAGAAGGGGCGGCCAAGGGTTGGGGTGACCCGCCTCAGGCCTTCAGCGCCCCCAGAACCTCGTCGAGCATCTTCTTCGCGTCGCCGAAGAGCATCCGGTTGTTTTCCTTGTAGAAGAGCGGGTTGTCGACGCCGGCGTAGCCCGAGGCCATGCTGCGCTTCATGACGATCGACGTGTGCGCCTTCCACACTTCCAGCACCGGCATGCCGGCGATGGGGCTCGAGGGGTCGTCCTGGGCGCTGGGGTTCACGATGTCGTTGGCGCCGATCACCATGGAGACGTCGGTGTCGGGGAAGTCGCCGTTGATCTCGTCCATCTCCATCACGATGTCGTAGGGCACCTTCGCCTCTGCAAGCAGGACGTTCATGTGTCCCGGCATGCGCCCCGCGACCGGGTGGATGCCGAAGCGCACCGTCTTGCCGAGCTCGCGCAGCCGCTTGGTGATCTCGAACACCGTGTGCTGCGCCTGGGCGACCGCCATGCCGTAGCCGGGCACGATGACCACGCTCTTCGCTTCCTTGAGGAGATCCGCGGTTTCCTGCGCGCTCACCGGAGTGACTTCACCGGCGGGCTGCGCTGCGCCGCCGGCCGCCTTGGGCGCCGGGGCTCCGCCCCCGAACCCGCCCGCGATCACGCTGATGAAGTTGCGATTCATCGCGCGGCACATGATGTACGACAGGATCGCGCCGGAGGAGCCGACGAGCGCGCCGGTGACGATCAGCAAGTCGTTGGAGAGCATGAAGCCGGTCGCCGCCGCGGCCCATCCCGAATAGCTGTTCAGCATCGAGACGACCACCGGCATGTCCGCGCCGCCGATCGCCATCACCATGTGCACGCCGAAGAGGAGTGCGAGCACGCTCATGACGATGAGCGGCATCATCCCCTGCTGGATCGTGGGCGCGCGCATGAACTCGTAGCCGAACCAGAGCACGGCCAGCAGGCCGGCGAGGTTCAGCCAGTGGCGCGCGGGAAGCAACAGGGGCTTGCCGCCTATGCGCCCGGAGAGCTTGCCGAACGCGATCACGGATCCCGACAGGGTCACGGCGCCGATGAATACGCCGACGTACACCTCCGCATGATGGATCGTGACCTCGGCGGGAGACATGCCGGCCGTGGCGGTCGGGTCGATGTAGCTCGCGTAGCCCACGAGCATCGCGACCAGGCCCACCAGGCTGTGCATGAACGCCACCAACTCGGGCATCTGCGTCATCTTCACGGTGCGCGCGAGGTACAGGCCGATGGCACCACCCACCACCAGGGCGAGCGCGATCCACGCGAGGCCGCCGGTCGTGACGCGCGGACCGAACACGGTGGCGATCACCGCGATCGCCATCCCGATCATTCCGTAGAGGTTGCCGCGACGCGAGGTCTCGGGGTTGGACAGGCCCCCGAGGCTCAGGATGAACAGGATGATCGCGGCGATGTAGGAAACGGTGGCCAGGTTTGCGGACATGGTCGTCGCTCCCTTATTTCTGGAACATGGACAGCATGCGTTGCGTCACCGCAAAGCCGCCGAACATGTTGATCGCCGTGAGCGCGATGCCGGCCACTGCGATCCAACGGATGAGCTCGTCAGGGCGCGCGCCTGCGCCCGCTGCCGCCGCGACGGCGGGCGGCGCGATCTGCACGAGGGCGCCGATGATGATGATGCTGCTGATCGCGTTGGTCACGCTCATGAGCGGCGTGTGCAACGCGGGCGTGACGTTCCACACCACCTGGTAGCCAACGAAGCACGCGAGCACGAACACCGTTAAGTGGCCGAGGAACGCCGCCGGCGCGTAGGCGCCGATGAGGAAGAACAGCACCGCCGCCACCGCGGACAGGATCGCGAGCTTGCGCGCGGGCATTGGCTCCGCGCTGCCGCCATGGCCGTGGCCCTTCTTCTCGGCGACGACCGGTACGGGCTTCGCGGGCGCTTTCGCCGGAGCCGCCGAGAGCTTCGGCGGAGGCGGCGGCCAGGTCACCGCGCCTTCCTTGATCACCGTGGTGCCGCGAATGACCTCGTCATCCATGTTGACGATGTAGACGCCGTCCTTCGCCTTGCAGAGGTCCTCCGAGAGCCGGAAGAGGTTGGTCGCGTAGAGCGTGCTCGACTGCGTCGGGAGGCGGCTGGGCAGGTCCGAGTAACCGATGATGATGACGCCGTGCTTCGTGACCACCTTGCCCGGCTCCGTGAGCTCGCAATTGCCGCCCTGCTCGGCGGCCATGTCGACGATGACGCTGCCATGCTTCATCGACTGCACCATTTCCGCCGTGATGAGCTTCGGCGCGGGCTTGCCGGGAATCAGCGCGGTCGTGATGATGATGTCGACTTCCTTCGCCTGCCTGGCGAACGTCTCGCGCTGCGCCTTCTGGAAGCCCTCGCTCATCACCTTGGCGTAGCCGCCGACGCCGGTGCCTTCCTCCACGTAGTCCACCGGCACGAACTCGCCGCCGAGCGACTGGATCTGGTCCGCGACTTCGGGCCGAGTGTCGTTGGCACGCACGATGGCGCCCAGGCTCGCCGCGGCCCCGATCGCCGCGAGTCCGGCGACCCCCGCGCCGATCACGAACACCTTCGCGGGCGGCACCTTGCCCGCCGCCGTGATCTGGCCGGTGAAGAAGCGCCCGAAATGATGCGCCGCCTCGATGACGGCGCGATAACCGGCGATGTTGGCCATCGACGAGAGCGCGTCGAGCTTCTGCGCCCGCGACATGCGCGGCACGCTGTCCATCGCGAGGACCGTTGCCTTCTTCGCGGCGAGCCGCTGCAACAGGTCCGGGTTCTGGGCCGGCCAGATGAAGGAGACGAGGATCTGGCCCTCGCGCATCGCCTGGACTTCCTCGGGACCGGGGGCGCGGACCTTGAAGACGATGTCGGCACCGGCCCAGACGGCCGCCGCGTCGGGGACCACCTTCGCGCCGGACAGCGCATAGGCATCGTCGGAGATGCTCGCTGCCTCGCCCGCGCCCGACTGGACGATGACGCTGAAGCCCAGCTTCGCGAGCTTCGGGACGACCTCGGGAACCGTAGCGACGCGCCTTTCGCCGGGGAATGTCTCCTTGGGAACGCCGATCACCTGGGGCATGCGCTTTTTCCTTTCGGGAGTTATTGTTCGTGGCTACGGTCGGCGTGCCGGGCTGATTCTACTGAACCCGTCCCTCTTCCCTGACTCCGACTCCGAGAGTCACCTATCCTTTTTATGTTAGATGATTCCGGTTTCCGGCGTTTTGGCACAGAATGGAGTGTCGGATCCCACGCCACGCGCGCCCGCGCGAAGCTGATCCGGAAATCAAGGTGCCCGTTGAAGAGGGCGCCTCCAACCAAGGAGCGAGGAGCAATGAAACGATTCGCCGCGGCCGCTCTGGCCGCTCTGGTCTCTTTTGGCGTCGCCACCGGCGTCCAGGCCCAGGAGAAGCGCTCGCGCATCTCCATCGGCACCGGGGGCACCGGCGGGGTGTACTACCCGCTGGGAGGCGGCCTGGCCGCGCTATTGTCCAAGCACGTTCCCGGCATCGATGCCACCGCGGAGGTGACCGCCGGCTCGGTCGCCAACATGCAGCTGATCGGCGGGGGCAAGTCGGAGCTGGGATTCACCATGGCGGACACCGCCTGGGACGCCTACAACGGCCTCGACAAGTTCACCGACAAGAAGGTGCCGCTGCGCACCCTCGCGGTGTTCTATCCCAACCGCATGCACGTGGTCACGGTCGAGGGCACCGGCATCAACAAGATGACGGATCTCAAGGGCAAGCGCATCGCCACGGGCGCGCCGGTGAGCGGCACCGAGGTGATGTCGATGCGGCTGCTGGAGGCCTTTGGCCTGGATCCCAACAAGGACGTCACGCGCGAACGCCTGTCCGTGGCCGAGAGCGTCAACGCCATCAAGGACGGCAAGATCGACGCGTTCACCTGGGTGGGCGGCGTGCCCACGCCTTCCGTCACGGACCTGGCCGCTTCGCCCGGCAAGAAGCTCAAGTTGATCGACCATGGCGACGGCGCGGAGGGGATGCGCAAGAAGTACGGCCCGATCTACGTGAAGAACCGCATCCTCGCCAACGCCTACCCGGGAGAAACGCGCGAAACCACCAACGTCGATGTCTGGAACCTGCTCGTGGTCCCCGCGAATGCGGACGAGAAGCTGATCTACGAGATCACCAAGACGCTCTTCGAGAAGATGGACGAGCTGGTGATGGTGCACAAGGACGCCTCCTTCCTCGAACTGGCGAACCAGATGTCCGGGGCGTCGCCCATCCCCTTCCATCCGGGATCGCTGCGCTATTTCAAGGAGAAGGGCCTGAAGATGAACTGAGGCCTGCCCCGGGGTGCGTCCCTAAGCCCGCCTTCCGGCGGGTTTTTTATTTGGCGGGCTTCCTAAGTGCCTGATTCTCCGGTTATGCTGCAGTGCAACAAAAATCTCGGTAAAACCCTTGACTTCCCCATGGAACGGCCTAGAATGCGGTTTGTGCAGTGCACCATAACTGCGAAGAATCCAACCCGACCCAGGAGCCCAGACCATGATCAAGATCGACCAGCTGACCGCCGCCAACGAGGCCGCGATCGACCAGTTCGCCTACTTCGCCAAGCTGTCCGTCGCCAACGCCGAGAAGCTGACCGAGCTCGGCCTCGGTGCGGCGCGCGACTCCGTCGAGCTCGCGACCCAGCACGCCCAGTCGCTCGCCGGCGCGCGTGACGTCCAGGAGATGTTCTCCATCAACTCAGCCGCCGTCGAGCCGACCCTGAAGCGCGCCTACGCTTTCTCGCGCACCGCCTTCGAGACCGACCCCGAGGCCAACGACGAAGTCAAGCGCGAGTTCGAGAAGCAGAACGCCGAGATCAACCAGGCGGCGATCGCCGCCCTCGAGGAGGCGTTCAAGTACGCGCCCGCCGGCTCCGAGACCGTGGTGGGCAACGTGAAGTCCGCCATCGCCGCCGCCCAGGGCGCCTATGACAACGCCGTTTCGCTCAACAAGCAGTTCTACGACACGGTCGAGAAGGCCGTCGAGCAGAACGTCGCGACGGTGAAGAAGGCGACGACCAAAGCCAGGCGCGCGAAGTAACGACTCAGCCGCCTCTCCAGGTGGATCAGGAACCCCGGCCAGGCCGGGGTTTTTTTATTCCACCGCCGCGATCGCGGCCAGGCGCGCACGCTGGATCGCGCCCGGGATGTCGTCGGGGTGCCCGCGCGCGATCGAAGCCGCGTCCACGGAGCGAGCGGCCCGGAAGGCGCGCTCCAGGCGCTGTCGCAGTGCGAATCCGGCCGAATCGGCCGTGCCCGCATCGGCCTGAGCTATCTGGATGAGAAGCTCCAGTCGCTCGGGCCGACGGAAAGCGTCGGCGCGCTCCAGCAGGCCCAGCATCTGGTCGGCAACCAGGGATTGGGCTTGCGTGACCAGCGCGCGTTCCCGTGTCGCCAGCACTGCGGCATCGCGGCAATCCGCCGGGGCATTGATGCGCGCCGAGAGCGCAGCGGCATCGTCGCTCGTGGTGTCGAGCAGCAGGCCCGCATAGCGCGCCGGCAGGGGCGAGCGCATTTGCGCGCCATGGTCGAGGCGCGCGGCGAGGCGCTCGGCACCCCCCGGGTTGCGTGCGAGGGCGCGCTCGACCTCGGGCAGGATGCGTCCGAGCGCGCCTGCATCGCGGAGCGCGGCGACCATGCGCGCCGGCGATTTCTCCATCAGGCCCCGGGAGACCTCCTGCCAGACCCGTTCGGGGACGAGCGCATCGGCTTCGCCCGCCTCCACCATGCGCCGCATCAGCGCCAGCGTCTCGGGCGCGATGGCGAAGCCGAACCGCGCGGCGAAGCGCGCCACCCGCAGGATGCGCACCGGATCCTCGGCGAAGGCCTCGCTCACGTGGCGCAGGATTCCCGCGCGCAGGTCGCGCTGCCCGCCGTGGGGATCGACCAGGCTGCCGTCGTCGGCGAGCGCCATCGCATTGATGGTGAGGTCGCGCCGGCGCAGGTCTTCCTCGAGCGTGACCTCGGGCGCGGCGTGGAACGTGAAGCCCTTGTAGCCCGGCGCCGTCTTGCGCTCGGTTCGCGCCAGCGCGTATTCCTCGTGCGTCTCGGGATGGAGGAACACGGGAAAGTCCGCTCCCACCGGGCGGAAGCCCTCGCGCGCCATCTCTTCCGGAGTGGCCCCCACCACCACGTGGTCGCGGTCCTGCACGTCGAGGCCCAGCAGGGCGTCGCGAACCGCCCCGCCGACGACGTAGCTCTTCATCGCTCCCGTTTTCCCGGGGGGACAGCCGCGTACGGCTCGGCCTCGGCGACGAATTCGCTTTCCCGCAGGGCGGACTCGACCCATGCGCTCACCCCGGGTGAGGCGCGCATCGCCTCGCAGTACCGGCGCGCCTCGGGGCCCTGCGGCACCGCATAGGTCTTCAGACGCATCACGACCGGGGCGAACATCGCATCGGCCGCGCTGAAGGCGCCGAAAAGGAACGGGCCGTCCTGCCCGAAGCGGCTGCGCGCCTCGCCCCACAGCGCCTCGATGCGCGCCAGGTTCGCCTTCACTTCCGCCGTGAGGCCCATGCCCGGGTGCGAGCCGCGGATGTTCATCGGCATATTGTTGCGCAGGTCGCGGAAGCCCGAGTGCATCTCGGCCGAAGCCGAGCGCGCGTAGGCGCGGGCCTTCGGGTCCTGCGGCCACACGTTCTTCTGCGGGAACCACTCGTGCACCGCCTCCATGATGGCGAGCGAATCCCAGACGGACTGCTCGGCGCTCCAGAGCACCGGCACCAGCCGCGAGGGCGACCAGCGCTCGATGGAGGCGTCCCACTCCGGGCTGTGGAAGGGCAGGCGGACCTCCCGGAAGGGAATGGCGAGCTGGGTGAGCAGCACCCAGGGCCGCATCGACCACGACGAGTAGTTCTTGTTGCCGATGACGAGCGTGAGCTCGGGCATGCCTATCTCCCGGCGCGGTAGCGGTAGTAGCGGTAGCGGCCCTTGAGGCTCGCGTCGGCCAGGTATTCGGGGACGATCGCCTCCATCGCCGCCGGCAGGAAGCCGAAGGCCGCGGGAAAGGGGCCCTCGCAGACATTGTCCGCGCTCATCGAGCGCAGGTTGTCGCGCGTGATGAGCTTTCCGGGCAGGTGCTCGAAGACGGCGGCCTGGAGCTTCGCGGCCCAGGGCGGCAGCGCAACCACCAGCCGGCGCTTGCCGGTGATCGCCGCGATGAAGGTGACGATCTGCTCGAGCGTGTAGGCCCTGGGGCCGCAGAGCGAGTAGGTCCGGCCCGAGGTGCCGTGATCCCGGATCGCGTGCGCCATCGCGCGCGCCACGTCCTCGACCCACACCGGCTGGAAGCGCGCTCCCGCGCCGCCCAGCGGGATGACGGGAAAGACGCGCACGAGCTTCGCGAACAAATTCAGGAACCGGTCATCGGCGCCGAAGATGACGGACGGGCGGAAGATGGTCACGCCGAGCGCATCGGCCACCCCCTGCCGGACCGCTTTCTCGCCCTGCGCCTTGGAGCGAAGATATTCGCTCGGCGCGGATTCCGAGGCGCCCAGCGCGCTCAGGTGCACCAGACGCGCGACGCCCGCGGCGCGACAGGCGTTGACGATCTTGCGCGGCAGGTCCACGTGCACCGACTGGAAAGTGGCGCTGCCGCGCTGGTGCAGGATGCCGGCCAGGTTCACTACCGCGTCCATGCCCTCGAAGTGGCGCGTGAGCACCTCCTCGTCGTGGGGATCGCCGACGCGCACGTCGATGGTCGGCAGCACCAGGAGCCGCGTGGCGGCGGTGCGGCGCCGGGTGATCACGCGAATGTCGCCGCCATGCTCCGTCAAGTGCTCGCCGAGCGCGCGGCCCACGAAGCCGGTTCCGCCCACCATGCAAATGTTGCGGATCTCCATCGTCGGCGCCTCAGGGGATGTTCGACGCGATGGAAGCGCCGGGCGGGTCGACCGGGCGGCCCGGCACGGTTCCGGCGAGATCGCGCATGCCCGCCAGCTTGCCCGTGAGGCGGTGCGTGTAGTACCAGGTGTTGGCCAGCACCTTCTTCACGTAGTCGCGCGTCTCGTTGAACGGGATCGTCTCCGCGTAGATCGCGCCCTCCAGCGGCCGCGCGTCGCGCCAGCGCCGCGCGCGTCCGGGGCCCGCGTTGTTGGCCGCGGTGGCGAGCACCGGGTCGCCGAGGTCGGCCAGCACGCGCTTGAAGTAGTACGCGCCCATCTGCACGTTCACCTCGGGTTGCGCCAGCATCGCGGCCTGGAAGGACGGCACCGGGATCTGGCGCGCCACCCAGCGCGCCGTGGCCGGCATCAGCTGCATGAGCCCGGTTGCGCCCACGCGCGATCGCGCCTGCGGCGCGAAGCGGCTTTCCTGGCGGATGATCGCGTAGAGCCACGCCTCGTTCACGTCGAACTGGCGCGCGGCCCCGGAGAGCGCCTCGCGGTGTGGCGTGGGATAGCGCTGGGCGAAATCGTGCACGTGCACCGTGCGCTCCGCCGTATTGATCGCGCGATCAGGCTCGCGCGCGAGGCGCGCCAGCTCCGCGCTCGCCAGCAGGTCCTTGTCGTCGAGCGCGCGCACCGCCCAGGTCCATTCGCGGAACGCCTCGGTATCGAGGTCGAGGCGGTACAGGGCGAGCGCACGCTGGATCCCCGGTCGCGCGCGAGCGCGCTCGAGGTCCGCCTCGACGGGTTTCCACCCGGTCCACTGCGGGGCGGAAGCGAGGCCCAGGTGGTCGGCGGCGAGCAGGCCGTAGAAACTCGCTTCGCCCGACAGGGACTGCAGCAGGCCGTGCGCCGCCTCGAGGCTTCCCTGCTCGCGCAGCGCGCGCGCGCGCCAATAGCGCCACGTGGGCTCGCGCGCCTCCGCGGGCGAAAGCGCCTGGATCGCGGAGAGCACCGATTTCCAGTCTCCGGCCCGCAACGCCGCGCGCGCTCGCCACGCGACCTGCGTGTCGGTCAACGCGGTGTCGCCCGCCTCGTTGTACCAGTCGAGAGCCTTCGGATGATGAGCGAGCGCGCCCTGATACGCCACGTGGCCCCAGGCATGGCGAGCGTCGGCGGGCCCCAGCCGGGGTGCAACGAGCGCCAGGCGCTCGGCCGCCTCCTCGGGCCGAGAGCGTGCCAGGCGCCCCAGCGCATAGATCACCAGCTCCTTCGAGGCGCGGTTCAGGATCTGCGACTTCTCCTGCGCGAGGAACTTCGCGGGATCGGCCAGCGCGCGGTCGAGCGTCTTGTCGTTGAACGCCTGGCCGGCCGCGGCCATCGCGTTCGCGCGCTTGGCATCACGCAGGAGGTTGGCGGCAAGGAGCTTGCGCACGCGCTTCCAGACCTCGGCGTCCCCGATCTTCTTCGCTTCCACCAGCGCGGCGAACACGGCCTCGCAGCTGGCCGGCGCCTCGCGGCCCGCGAGGAAGAGCGATCGGGCCTCGCCCAAGGCCTCCGCATCG
>JBKJYC010000437.1:0-5469 GCA_046715885.1 Usitatibacter sp. | reverse complement strand
CCCATTGCGTCGCGCAGCCGCCACGCGAACTGGTCGGGCTCGAGCGCGGCGAACGTACGGTTGAAGCGCTGCACGTAGGCCGTGTGGATGCCCAGGTCGTGGATGGCGCAGAGCTTCTCGGCCAGCGATGCGAGGCGCGGCGGCGCATCCGCGGGCGCGAAGAACTCGCGCGGCAAGGGCTCGAAGGTGAGCACGGCGCTGTCGAGCCCGCGTTCGGCGGCCGCGCCCTTCACGTGGGCCAGGATCTCGGCGTGGCCGCGATGCACGCCGTCGAAGCTGCCGATGGCGATGGCGCTGTCGCGCACCGCGGTCCCGGGATGGCGGATGATGCGCACGGCCTACGCGTGGCGCGCGAAGTCGCGCAGGCGAATGCCCATGAGGCGCAGCGCCAGGAAGTAGGTGCCAGCGCCGAGGGCGATCACGAGGGCCAGCTTGGCGGCCCGCGTCGTGGCGGGGATCGCGAACCACGACGCTTCGCTTCCCATGGAATACCAGATTGCCCCGCCCATCAGGTAGAGCGCCACGGCCACCTTGAACAGGAAAGCCGCCCAGCCGGGCTCCGGCACGTGCACACCCGCGCGGCGCATGAGGTACCACAGCCCGCCCGCGTTGAACCAGGCGCCGACCGAGATCGCGAGCGCCAGGCCGGCGTGCTTCAGGTACGGCACGAAAGCCGCGTTGAGCAGCTGCGTGACCACCAGCGTGGCGATGGCGACCTTCACCGGCGTGCGGATGTTCTGGCGCGCATAGAAGCCCGGGGCGAGGATCTTCACGACGATGAGCCCACCCAGCCCCGCCGCATAGGCGATGAGCGCGCTGCGTGTCATGAAGACGTCGTGGCGGGTGAATTCCCCGTGCCAGAAGAGCGTGGCCACGAGGGGCAGCGCCAGCATCGCGAGGCCCAGCGCAGCCGGCAGGGCGAGGACGAGGGCGAGGCGCAGGCCCCAGTCCAGCAGGTGCGAGTACGCCCGCGGGTCCTCGGCGGCGTGGTGCTTCACCAGGGAGGGCAGCAGCACGGTGCCGAGCGCCACGCCCAGCAGCGCCGAGGGAAACTCCATCAGCCGGTCGGCGAAGTACAGCCACGAGATCGCGCCGTCGCCGAGGAAGGAGGCGATCTGCGTATTGATGATGAGGCTCACCTGCGCGACCGAGACGCCGAGCGCGGCGGGCGCCATCATCTTGAGGATGCGTACCACGCCTTCGTCCCCGGGCTCCCAGCGCGGGCGCGGCAGCATGCCGATGCGCTTGAGGAAGGGGATCTGGAACGCGAGCTGGAGCAGGCCCCCGAAGAAGACCGCCCAGGCGAGGGCCACGACCGGCTGTGCGAAGTGCGGCGCCGCGAGGACGATGAAGCCGATGAACGAGAGGTTGAGCAGCACCGGCGTGAAGGCCGGGGCCTTGAACGAGCCGTACGTGTTGAGCAGGCCCGCGGCGAACGAAACCAGCGACACGAAGAGGATGTACGGGAAGCAGATCCTCAGCATCGTCACGGTGAGGGCGAACTTGTCCGCGTCCTTCGCGAAGCCCGAGGCGGTGGCATAGACGATGAGCGGCGCGGCAACCACGCCCACCAGCGTGGCGACGAACAGCGCCACGGTGAGCACGCCCATCACCTTGCCCGCGAGCTCGCGCGTCTTCGCGTCGCCGTGCTTCGCGCGGTAGACGCCCAGGACCGGCACGAAAGCCTGTGAGAAAGCGCCCTCGGCGAACAGCCTTCGCAGCAGGTTGGGGATGCGGAAAGCGACGGTGAAAGCGTCGGTGACGGCCCCGGCGCCGAAGAAAATCGCGATCAGCGTGTCGCGGATGAAGCCCGTGATGCGCGAGGCGAGCGTCATGGCGCTCACCGACGCTGCGGCGCGCAGCAGGTTCATCCGCGTCCTAGGGCTTTGTTTCGTATGGACAAGCGCGGTATAATAGCAGGCTCGACCAACGCCTTAGACGGAAACGAGAAAGACCATGGCCAACTCCAAGCAGGCTGCCAAGCGCGCCCGCAAATCCTCCGAGCAGCGCGTGAAGAACATGAGCCTGCGCACCGCGCTTCGCACCGCGATCAAGAAGATCCAGGTCGCCATCGGCGCGGGCGATCCCGCCAGGGCCGACGCCGCGATGAAGGCCGAAGTGTCGACGATCGACCGCACCGCATCGCGAGGCATCATCCACAAGAACAAGGCGGCGCGACAGAAAAGCCGGCTGTCCAAGAAGGCGAAGGCGCTGTCGCAGAAGGCGTAGTAACCTAGAACTCGGAGCGACGGCGGCCCGAGGCCGCCGTTTCCCTTTTGGAGGTCCCGGATGAGCGCGCAATACGTGATGAACACGTACAACCCCAACCCGGTCGCGTTCGCGCGCGGAGAGGGGGCCTACCTCTTCGACACCGACGGCAAGCGCTACCTGGACGCGCTGGCCGGCATCGCGGTGAACGGGCTGGGCTACGCGCATCCCGTGTACACGAAGCGCATGCAGGACCAGCTCGCCAAGCTGATCCACACTTCGAATCATTTCCGCGTTGTCGAGCAGGAGCAGCTCGCCGAGCGCGTGTGCAAGCTCGCGAAGATGGACAACGCCTTCTTCGCCAACTCGGGCGCCGAGGCCAACGAGTGCGCGATCAAGATCGCGCGCCTCTACGGCCACCAGCGCGGCGTCGAGAACAGCTCGATCATCGTGATGGAGAAGGCGTGGCACGGCCGCACGCTCGCCACACTCTCGGCCACGGGCTCGCGCAAGGCCCAGGCCGGCTTCGAGCCGCTGATGGGCGGCTTCGTACGCGTGCCCTACAACGACTTCGGCGCCATCGAGCGCGTGGCCGAGCACAACCAATCCATCGTCGCCGTGCTCCTCGAGGTGCTGCAGGGCGAGGGCGGTATCTACGTCGCCGACGCCGAGTACCTGCGCAAGCTGCGCGCGATCTGCGACCGCAAGCAGTGGCTGCTGATGATCGACGAGGTGCAAAGCGGCATCGGGCGCACCGGAAAGTGGTTCGCGCACCAGTGGACGAACGTGGTCCCGGACGTGATGCCGCTCGCGAAGGGCCTCGGCTCGGGCGTGCCTATCGGGGCGTGCCTGGCGCGCGGCGCCGCGGCGAAGGTGTTCAAGCCCGGCAACCATGGCACCACGTTCGGGGGTGGGCCGTTCGTGTCGATGGCCGGCATCGCGACCCTGGAGATCATCGAGAAGGAAGGGCTGCTCGCCAACGCCGCGAAGCAAGGCGAGATCGTCATGTCGGGACTGAAGAACGAGCTGTCGGGCGTGGCGGGCGTGAAGGACATCCGCGGCATGGGCCTGATGATCGGCCTCGAGCTGGATCGCCCGTGCGGCGAGATCGTGAAGCGCTCTCTCGCCCAGGGCCTGGTCACCAACGTCACGGCCGACAGCGTGATCCGCCTCGTGCCGCCCCTCGTCTACCAGGAGGCGCAGTCGCGCGAGCTGGTCTCCATCCTGGCGCCTCTCGTGAAGGCCTTTCTCGCCGAAGCGCCCGCCGCCGCCGCGGCATGAAGCATTTCCTGCGCTTCTCGGACCTGGACGAGGAGGAGCTGCAGCACCTCTTCCGCCGCACGCGCAGCCTGAAGGACCGCTTCAAGAACTATGTCGCCTACCAGCCGCTGGTCGACCGCATGCTCGCGATGGTCTTCGAGAAGAGCTCCACGCGCACCCGCGTGTCCTTCGAGGCGGGCATCTACCAGCTGGGCGGCTCCTCGATCGTGCTCAACATGGGCGAGACGCAGCTGGGCCGGGGCGAGCCGATCGAGGACGTCGCGCGCGTCGTGACCCGAATGGTGGACCTGGTGATGATCCGCACCTTCGAGCAGTCGATCCTCGAGCGCTTCGCGGCGCACTCCCGCGTGCCGGTGATCAACGGCCTCACCAACGAGCTCCACCCCTGCCAGGTGCTGGCCGACGCCTACACGTACGTGGAGCAGCGCGGTTCGCTCGAGGGCAAGGTCGTGGCGTGGATCGGCGACGCCAACAACATGTGCTACACGTGGCTGGAGGCCGCGCCGCTGCTGGGCTTCAAGCTGCACGTGGCCACGCCGCCGGGCTACGCGCTGGACCCGGCCCGCGCCGGCGCCGCCCCGAAAGCGCATCTCGAGGTCTTAACCAGTCCGCTGCTCGCGGTGCGCGGCGCGCACCTCGTCACCACCGATGTGTGGACCAGCATGGGCTTCGAAGCGGAGACCGAGAAGCGCCTCGCGGCCTTCAAGGGGTTCACGGTGGACGAGACCATGATGGCGCAGGCGGCGCCTGAGGCGCTCTTCATGCACTGCCTTCCCGCGCACCGCGGCGAGGAAGTCACCGCGGAAGTCCTCGACGGCCCGCAGAGCGTCGTCTGGGAGGAGGCCGAGAACCGCATGCACGTGCAGAAAGCCCTGATGGAATACCTGCTGCTGGGGAAGGTGGAGTCATGAGCAATCCGAAGAAAGTCGTGCTCGCCTACTCGGGCGGTCTCGATACCTCCGTGATCCTCAAGTGGTTGCAGGACGAGTACGGCTGCGAGGTCATCACGTTCACCGCCGACATCGGCCAGGGCGAGGAGCTGGAGCCCGCGCGCCGCAAAGCGAAGAAGATGGGCGTGAAGAAGATCTTCGTCGAGGACCTGCGCGAGGAGTTTGTGCGCGACTTCGTCTTCCCCATGTTCCGCGCCAATGCCGTGTACGAGGGCGAGTACCTGCTCGGCACCTCGATCGCGCGCCCGCTCATCGCAAAGGCGCTGGTGGACACCGCGCGCAGGGTGGGTGCCGACGCCGTCTCCCACGGCGCCACCGGCAAGGGCAACGACCAGGTGCGCTTCGAGCTCGGCGCGTACGCGCTGATGCCCGAGGTGAGGATCATCGCGCCGTGGCGGGAATGGAAGCTCACCGGGCGCGAGTCGATGCTCGAGTACGCCGACAAGCACGGCATCCCGGTCGACTTCAAGAAGAGGAAGGGCGGCGCCCCCTACTCGATGGACGCGAACCTGCTGCACATTTCCTACGAGTCCGGGATCCTCGAGGATCCGGACTTCGAGCCGGAGGAGTCGATGTGGCGCATCACGGTTTCCCCCGAGAAGGCGCCGGGCAAGCCCGAGTACGTGGAGCTCGACTACGAGCGCGGCGACATCGTCGCGGTGAACGGTAAGAAGCTGTCGCCCGCCGAAGTGCTCACCGAGCTGAACCGCGTGGGCGGCAAGCACGGCGTGGGCCGGCTCGACCTGGTGGAGAACCGCTACGTGGGCATGAAGTCGCGCGGTTGCTACGAGACGCCCGGCGGCACGATCATGCTGAAGGCCCACCGGGCGATCGAGTCGATCACCCTCGATCGCGAGGTGCTGGCGCTCAAGGACGACCTCATGCCACGCTACGCGCGCATGGTCTACAACGGCTACTGGTTCAGCCCCGAGCGCCGCGTGATGCAGGAAATGATCGATGCGTCGCAAGCCACCGTGAACGGCGTCGTGCGCCTGAAACTCTACAAAGGCAACGTCACCGTCGTCGGCCG
>JBKJYC010000436.1:0-4894 GCA_046715885.1 Usitatibacter sp. | reverse complement strand
GGCACCTCGGCGCGCAGGTCCGCGCGCCGCTCGGGCTGCACGGAACCGGTGATGGACGGGCCGGAGGACAGGGCGCTGTTCTTCACCGTGTGGACGTCTTCCGCCGAGATCAGCAGCGCCTGTCCCGGGGCGGTGGCGGCGCCCTTTTGGGGCGTGGCCGGGCCCTTGCCGCAAGCGGCGAGGACGAGCGCCAGGACGAGGAGGGACGGGATGCGGGACATGGGGCGACTTTCTGGAATTTTTATGGTGGCAAAAGCGTACGCCGGGGCCTTTCGGGAGGCCAGCCGAGGGCGACGAACTGCAGGATTCGGGGGGTGAATTGTAGGGTATCCGGGGTGGTCCGGCGCCGTTGCCGCGCCTACCCCTGCAAAAGGTGGGCATCCCATGGCTTTGCGGGGGTAAGTCAAGGTTTGTATTTAACTATTTCCTTAGGCGAATGGTCCCGGAACGCCCATATTGGAGGCCCGCAGCACCCGCAGCTTTCCGCACGGAAGGATTCCCATGCCGCCCCCCATCACCTACATCGGCTGCCGCAAGGCGCCGCGTGAGCTGACCGCGCTCCTGTCCTACGAGGTCGTCGCGACTGCCGCGAACGATTCCGACGCTTACCTGATCGAGCGCCCGAAGGCCGAAGTCATCTCGATCGACAAGCCCCATTGAGCGGGAAGGAACGAACATGAACACGTCGGACAAAGACATCGTCGCCAACGCGGCGAACACGGCCAATTTCTCGCTGTTCACCAATGCCCTCAAGGCCGCTGGGCTCGTGGACACCTTCAAGGCCCCGGGCCCGTTCACCGTCTTCGCGCCGACGGACGAGGCATTCCGGAAGCTCCCGCCCGGCGAGCTGGAGTCGTTGCTGAAGGACAAGGCGAAGCTGGCCGCCATCCTCAACTTCCACGCGACGCGCGGCACCGTGCTGGCCAAGGACATCAAGGCGCACGACCTGCCCAGCATCCAGGGCGAGCCGTTGACGATGTGGTCGAACGATCACGGCTTCACGGTGAACGGCGCCAAGGGCCTGAGGCAGGAGATCGAAGCCAGCAACGGCGTGATCCACGGAATCGATACTGTGATGAAGCCCAAGAACTGAGAATCAAGAACAAGTCACAGGAATGCAGGGAGTGGGGAGGCTGCGGCCTCCTTTTTTTTCGGATGTGGCGTGCGTGGTTGAGGTGTGGCCAGTTGAGGAGTAGCCTGTCGGTGGGGGTTCGCAGGACCCCCGGGAGTCATCCCTCCAAGACGGTTTCCGTCCAAGCCCTGTAAACGCAGCACGCCCCGGCTTGGGCACCGTCGTACCTGGAGGGCCATCGTGATCACATCCGCGGAAATCCTTGAGCGCGTCAGCATGCGCGATGCCATCGCGGCCATCGAACGCGCATTCCATACGAGTGATAGTCTGCACGCGGGGGTACACAGAACCCCCAGAGGTTTCATCCTCCAAGGCGGTCTCCGTCCAAGCCCTGTGAACGCACCCCGCCCGGCTTGGGCACCGTCACTTCATTGGAGGATTCCATGCGCTACCAGCTCACGCCGATTCACTGCCGTCCGTGGCTTCTCAACCAGTTGTCGCAGAAGCTGATCGAGAGCCACTACGAGAACAACTACGGCGGCGCGCTTCGCCGCCTGAACGCCATCACCGAGAAGCTCGAAGCCCTCGACTTCGCCAAGACGCCGCCCTACGTCGTTAACCAGCTGAAGCGCGACGAGCTGACGGCCCTCAACTCGACGCTCCTCCACGAGCTCTACTTCGCGAGCCTGGGAGGCGACGGAAAGGTCGTCGACGCGATGCGAGAGGTGATCGCGCGCGACTTCGGCTCCTGGGAGCGCTGGCTCGACGAGTTCAGGGCGATGGGTTACGGCCTGGCCGGCGGCTCGGGCTGGGTGGTGCTCAGCTACATCCCGCGCGACCGGCGGCTCGTGAACCAGTACGCAGCCGACCATGGTGATTCGGTCGCGGGCGGCATTCCGATCCTGGCACTCGACATGTACGAGCACGCCTACCACATGGACTTCGGCGCGAATGCGACGGCGTACGTGGACACGTTCATGCGCAACGTCGATTGGAAAGCGGTGCTGGCGCGCTTCGAGGACGCCACCAAGTCCGCGCCGCCGCGGCCGCTCACGCAGCCCGAGTTCGGCGATCTTCCCGATGTGGGCCCCGAAGAGGTGAAGGCGATGCTCGACGCCGGGAAGCCGGTACAGGTCATCGACGCCCGTCCGCGCCACTACATGTCGCGGGCGACGGAGATCATGGACGGCGCAGTGTGGCGCGACCCGGACCGGCTGCAGGACTGGATCGGCGAGCTGAAGAAGGAAGAGCCCGTGGTGGTCTTCTGCGCCTACGGATTCCACGTGGGATGCCGGACCGCTCTGCAGCTGCGCGAGCAGGGGTTCGATGCGACGTTCATGAAGGGCGGGCATTCGGCGTGGAAAGCGATCGGCGGCGGCACGAAGCTGCCCGGCTGAAAGGAGGCATCCATGATCGACACGATGAATTTCGACACGGACACCGCAGGAGAGCCTCCCGACCTGCTGCTCCTTGCAATGTTCCGGAAAGTGCGGCCTCCCGAGGAGCGTGAAAAGTAGGCGACCCGGGCCGGAGTACCATCCCCGCATTCCTGGTCAATCGGAGCTCCCCATGCCGGCCCGCGCGTTCATCCTCGCCAGCCTCCTCGTTGCGCTGCCGTGCCTCGAGGCGCGCGCCGCCGAGTACCTCATCGCCTCGCTCATCGGCGACCGCATCACCGTCGCCATTGCGATGCAGACCACGGGCAGCAATATCGACCGCAACGAGTACCAGGCGGTGAACGTGCCGGATCTGCCCTTCGACGATGCGATCCACAATGCCGTCGCGAGCGCTGTCTCGAAGGTGGACCCCCAGGCAACCTTCAAGGGCCTCGCGTTCCGGCAGGGGTTACCGGGCGTGGAATCGCTGGAGAGGGCGGAGCCGCGGGAGGTCGCGCAACAGCTCGTGAAAGTTCTGGCTCCGCAGATCAAGCCGGGCGAGAGGCAGTGGATCGTCGCCGTACTGCCGATGCGCGCCGAGCCCCGCATGCCGATGCGAAACTCGTACATCGGGCATGGGCGCGTGGCTGGGGTCGGCTACTACGTGGATCGCTCGTCGCGCATCAAGCTTGCGAGCACCGGTGAGACGGACCGGGGCTTCCTGGGAGCGTTCGCGAATTTCCTGGTCGCGATCGTCGATCCCGCGACCGGTGCGATCGTCGCCCAGCACGAGGTGCAGCACGGCGTGCTCCGTCCCGTCGCCGGCACCGGAAAGATCCATCCGTGGGATGTCATCGGCGCCGAAGAAAAGGTGCGGCTGATCAACGGGCTGGTTTCGCGCGAGCTGCGGCAGGCGATGCCGCAGGTGCTGGCGGGCGTGGGCGCCAAGTAACGCCGCTAGACGCCCAGGACCATTCCGACGGCCTTCACGAGACCGCTCATCTTGAACGGCTTCGTGACGTAGCCGTCGGCGCCCGCCGCAAGGCCGGCGGTCACGTCCTGCGCGGCAGACTTGCCCGTCATCATGATGACCGGCAAGGCCGCAAACCGCGGATGCGAGCGGAGACGGCAGAGAATCTGGAGGCCATCCGCGTCGGGCAGCACCACGTCCAGCAGCACGAGGTCGATCTCATTTCCCCGGCGCAGCTCCGCGTTGATCTCGGCGCCGCTCGCTGCCCACCGAACCTCGTACCCGGCCAGCCTGAAGATGTCGATGAGCAGTTGCCCCATCTCGGGGTCGTCGTCGATCACGAGAAGGACGTACTTGCTGCCGTTCTTGGCCGGTACTCGAGAGCCCGCGAGGCGCGCGATGCTGACGAGGAACCCAGAATCCCTCAGCTGCTCTCCGCCGTGTTCGGCCTCCTGGCGCGCACTCTCGACGCGCTCGGGCGTGGGCTGCGGGGCTTCGTTGGCGCCGGGACTCGTGAAGTCATGGGCTTCTTCGAAGTACGGCGATCCCGGGTTGTTCAAGGGTCACTTCGCCGAGGAATCGCGCATTGCACAAGTCCGGATGAACAGATTCCGGTCCCGCTTGAAATAGCCGTGCCGTTCGAACTGGAATCTGTCTTCCGCCTTCGCATCCGCGAGGCTCGGCTCCAGATATGCCGTGACCGTCTTCATCGAGTCC
This sequence comes from Usitatibacter sp., assembly GCA_046715885.1. GTDB lineage: Bacteria > Pseudomonadota > Gammaproteobacteria > Burkholderiales > Usitatibacteraceae > Usitatibacter. The sequence goes on along the minus strand of JBKJYC010000436.1, from coordinate 759 downwards.
GGATTGAGGTCATCCAGGTAGCTCGAATCCTTCCCCGGATTCTCGATCCTGAACAACCTGTCGTAGAGCGCTACCTCGCTCTTCAACGCCGACTTCGCGCAGACCCAATGAATGACGCCCTTGACCTTGTACGCGTCAGCTCCCGGCGTCCCGGACTTCGAGTCCGGCAGGTACTCGCAATGCACTTCGATGACCTTCCCCGAGCCGTCCTTCTTGAGCCCCGTGCACTTCACGACGTAGCCGTACTTCAGGCGCACCGTGTTGCCCGGGTATAGCCGGAAGTACTTGGGTGGCGGCACTTCGGCGAAGTCCTCGCGTTCGATCCACAGCTCGCCGGAAAACGGCATCGCGCGCTTGCCCGTCTCGGGCTTCTGCGGATGGTTGGGGGCGAACGCGTCCTCGGTCCGGCCCCCGGGGTAGTTCGTGATCACGAGCTTGAGCGGATCCAGCACCGCGATCCGCCGAGGCGCTGTCTCATTGAGAACCTCGCGCACCGCATCCTCGAGTACCGAGGGCTCGATCCACTGGTGCGCTTTCGACACGCCCGCGCGCTCCATGAACAGGCGCAGGGCTTCCGGCGGATAACCGCGTCGGCGCATCCCGACAATGGTGGGCATGCGGGGGTCGTCCCAGCCGTCGACATGGCCCTCATCCACGAGCTGCTTCAGGAACCGCTTGCTCATCACCGTGTAGGTGAGGTTCAGCCGCGAGAACTCGATCTGCTGCGGGAGCGGCCGCTGCAGCAGCCCGAAGGAGGCG
>JBKJYC010000435.1:0-8729 GCA_046715885.1 Usitatibacter sp. | reverse complement strand
GCGGGCGATCCACCCCAGGAGGCCGGCTTCGTCACCGTGAGCGCGCTGGGCCTCGTGGATCCCAAGGATCCCCGCTTCAACGGCGACGCCGGCGCCGCGCAGGCCGAGGCGCGTGCCGATGCCAAGCGCCAGCTGGTGGAGAAGGTGCTGGCCATGTACATCGACAAGGCTTCGTTGAACAAGAACTACGCGCTGATCGAGCAGAAGCTGCTCTCGCAGTCGGGTGCCTTCATCATGACGGTCCTGCAGGAAGGCGCGCCGACCACCGGCAAGGACGGCCTGGTGGAGAGCGAGGCCCGGGCCGTGATCAAGTCGCGCGATGTGCAGAAGTCGCTCAACCAGCTTTCTAAGGACGAGCGCGTGGAGTTCATCCGCAACAACGGCGATCCGAAGGTGGCCATCCAGATGACCGTCGCCAATGCGGACACCGCGCAGGCCCTGCCGCCGGCACGCTCGCAGCTGGCCGAAAACGTGATCAAGGAGCGCATCAAGTCCTTCGGGTTCCGCGTGTGGTCGAACGAGGGCGAGGCCCGGACGGGGCCCAACGCCAAGGCCGCGGATTTCCTGATCTCGGGCGAGGCCAAGCTGAAGCAGCTTTCGGCGAAGCTGGCCGCGTCCGGAATCACGGTGACCAAGACAGTCCTCACGTCATGGACCGTCAAGGCCACGGACAAGGCCAGCGGCGAGGAGATCTACCTCAACACGGTCACTCCCAAGCGGCAGAGCTGGGCCACCGAGGACGAGGCGCTGGCGGACATCGGCAAGCTGATGGGCGAGGAGTTCTCCAAGAACTTCTTCCTGCAGTACTTCAATGTTGCCGTGCGCCAGACCAGCCTTGTCGTGACCGGATTGCCCGATGCCCAGGCGGCACGCCTGCTGCTGCGCGAGCTTCGGGGGGTGCGGCAGGTGCTCGACGCGCAACCGGTCGGCGACTCCGGCAAGTTCCGCCTGGTGCTGGCGGAGGGCAACGCGGCGGACGTGGTGCAGGAGGCCATCGTCAAGCCGCTCAACACCAAGCTGGGCAAGAATTGCTTCGCCCTCGCGGGGTCGAGCGAGGCCGAGATCAGCATGAGCTTCGCGAGCGCCTGCGCGGACCCGGCGGTGCGCGCAAAGCTGGAGAGCGCACCTCCGGCAGGATTGCTGGACGCGCCCGCCTCGCGCGGCAAGCCGCTGCTCAAAGGCACGATGGCCTAGGGGGCTTCAGCCCCGCAACGCGAACTCGACAGTTCCTTCGCTCGTCTCGCTGACACTGCGGCCGAAGGCGATGCGCCCCGCGCCACGCAGCATCACCTCCTCGCGCCGCAACGTGATCTCGGCTTCGCCCGTGAAGACCACATAGGTGCCGTTGGTGCTTTGATCGACCAGGAAGAACTTGTCCCGGCGGCGCTCGATGCGCGCATGGTGGCGCGAGGCCATCCGGTCGGAGACCGCGATATGGCAGCCGACGTCGCGCCCGAGGACGATGCTGGCGTTCGGCTGATCCATCACCAGCTCCGTGGGCCCGTATTGCAGGCGAAGCGTGGCCACGCTCAGCGCCGACGCGGCGGACGCAGCGGCCATCGTCGTCAGCTCGTCCTCGCCCTGCCAGATGATCTCGCAGACCTCGACGTCGTCGCCCTTGCCCTTGACGGAAAGGGACGCGATCGACCGCGATGACTTGCGCAGCAGCGGTGAGAGCTGGTCCACCGTGGCGCGGGTGGTGATGATCTGCATCGCCTTGGCGACCCCCGCCATGCGCGCGGCCAGGTTCACGGTGTCACCGAAGACATCGTTGTTCTCCTCGATCACCGGGCCCGCATGGAAGCCCGCGCGAATCGCGCGCTTCACGTTGGAGACCGCGGGCAGCTCCGTGATCCTGAGCTGCATGTCGGTGGCCGCGAGACAGCCGCTGTCGGCATCCGGAAGGACGCACATCACCTCGTCGCCGATGGTCTTCACGACACGGCCCCCGTATTGCGCGACGATCCCGCGCATCAGGCCGATGCACTCGTCCACCATTTTCTTGGCCAGGGTGTCGCCCAGCGTGTCGTAGAGCTTGGTGCTGCCAGCGATATCCGCGAACAGCACCGCCATGGTCGAGGTGGGCTTGCGCGCGAGCGCGTCGGCCTGGGATTGGGGATCGGGATCGGGCGCCACTGTATTCACGCCGCCTTCGGGAAGGCGTCCTGTCGGGAAGCGGGAATTCTATCGTGCTTCAGCGGATGACGAGCGTGGCGAGGCCCAGCAGCAGGCCCATGCTCGCCACGTCCGTGGCCGTGGTCACCACGATGCTCGACGCCGTGGCGGGGTCCGCGCCGAGGCGCTTCAAGGTGAGGGGCACGATCGCGCCGGAGATTCCGCTGATGGCGCAGCTGCCCATCATCGCGAAGCAGACGACGAGCCCCAGCAGCGCCGCGTGGGGCGAGCCCTGCGTGACCGCGAGAATGAACATCGCGACGCCGGTCAGCACGCCGGTGACCGCGCCATTCGCCATCCCGAGGAAGAATTCCTTCACCATGAGGGCCTTCGCCCCACCGGGCTTGATGTCGCCCAGCGTGATCCCGCGCACCGTGACGGCCAGCGCCTGGCAGCCGGTGTTGCCCGATTGCCCCGCCAGCACCGGCAGGAACGTGGCGAGGATGACGAGCTTGTCGACCGTGCCCTGGAACAGCGCAACGACGCCACCCGCGGCGAACGCCGTGATGAGGTTGATCAGCAGCCAGGGATGGCGGAACTTGAAGCTCTGCGCCATGGAAGAGGCGATGCGTTCCTCCTTCTCCACACCGACCATCGCGCCGGGCTGCGCCGTGATCTCGAAGGCTTCCTCCTCGAAGATGGCGCTGCCGCGCACCAGCCCCACCAGGCGTCCCGCATCGTCCTTCACCGGGTAGACCGGGAAATGCCGGTTCAGCGTGAGCCTCATCGCGTCGGAGACCGGCATCGAGGGCGACAGGGCGAACGGGTCCGTCAGCATCACGTCGCCCAGCTTTTTCGCGCGGTCGTTGAAGAGCAGGTCGCGCATCGTGAAGAGACCCAGCAGCTTACCTTCGGGATCCGTCACGTAGCCGTAGGTGATGAGCGTCGTGCGCACCAGGGACTTCAAGGTGTCCACGGCGTCGCCGACGGTGGCCTCGGGCCGGAAGGTGGCGAGCGCGGGATCCATGAGGCGCCCGATCGTGTTGTCGGAGTACACGGCATTGCGCGTCCATTGCTCCGCGACCTCGCGCGGGGCGGCCATCGTGATCCGGGCCCGGGCTTGCGCGTCCAGCGCCTCCAGGATGTCCTGCACCATCGCCGGGTTCATCTCGGAGAGCACCTCGACGGCGCGCGCGGGGGGCTCCACGCCGATGCGCAGCGCCGCCTCGTGGGGCGCACTCGACTTGAGCTCCGCGACAAGCGCCGCGCGGGCGCTGGGGTCATGGGACAGCGGTGCGGTTGCGGTCAAGGCGAGACTCCGGCGTCGCGTGAGGTCAGCCGATTGTAGCGCCCCCTAGAGGCCCAATCGCTGCCAGATGGTGGAAGTGGCTCCGGCCTGGTTCATGGTGTAGAAATGCAGCCCCGGCGCGCCCTGGGAGAGCAGCCGGTCGCACAGCTCCGTCACCACATCCAGCCCGAAGGCCTTGATCGATGCCGAATCGTCGCCGAAACCCTCGAGCTTCAGGCGCATCCAGCGCGGAATCTCGGCGCCGCATGCATCCGAGAAACGCGCGAGCTGCGAGAAATTCAGGATCGGCATGATGCCGGGCACGATGGGTACGTCGATGCCCAGGGCCTCGCACTGCTCGACGAAATGGAAATACGCATCCGCGTTGAAGAAGTACTGCGTGATCGCGGAATCGGCGCCCGCATCCACTTTCGCCTTGAACGCCGCGAGGTCGGACTGGGCGCGGCGCGCCTGCGGGTGGTACTCCGGGTAGCAGGCGACCTCGATGTGGAACGCATCGCCCGTGCGCTCGCGGATGAAGGCGACCAGCTCGGAGGCGTAACGGAACTCGCCCGAAACCGCCATCCCCGAGGGCATGTCGCCGCGCAGGGCGACGATGCGGTTGATGCCCTTCGAGCGGTACTCCTCGATCACTTCCAGGGTGGACTCGCGCGTCGAGGCGATGCACGAGATGTGGGGCGCGGCCTCGTGGCCATCGGCGCGAATCTCGAGCACCGTGGCCAGCGTGCCCTCGCGCGTGGTGCCGCCGGCGCCATAGGTGACGGAGAAATAGTCGGGCTCGAGCTGCGCCAGCTGGCGGCGCGTGCCGCGCAGCTTTTCCATGCCCTCCGGGGTCTTGGGCGGAAAAAACTCGAAGCTGAGGAGGCGCTTGTGGCGCCGTTGCGATTCCACGCCGCCTCAGCGCGGCTGCGCCGGCGTGTTGCCCGCGCGAATCAGCGATTCGTCCCTGTTCCCCGCTGCCGCGAGGAAAGCCTGCACGCGCGGCTTCCAGTCGGACACGCTGCCGAAATAGTCGTGCCCGTCGTAGCCTACGGAGGGCGCCTGCACGAACTCGGCGCGCCCGCCGGAGGAAACGAACGCGGCATGCATGCGCCGCGCGAGCGCCGGGCCGAAGTAGAGGTCGTTGGGACTGTAGATCCAGAGCTGGGGCACGCGTGCCGTGCGTCCGAAACGCGCCATGGCCTCGACCAGGCGCTCCTCGCCGCAGACCTCGTGGGGACCCTGGGAGCCGCGGCCGCCGGCGAAGTTCACGATGCCCACGACGCCGGGAACATCGAGAGCCGAGGCGGCCACCGAGCCCCATCCACCCGCCGACTGGCCCGCAAGTACGATGTGCCTGCCATCGATCCCCGGCAGGGTGCGCACGGCCGATGCCGCGGCCAGGATGTCGCGCGCCGACTCGAGGCCCGCGGCGTAGTAGTCGGGCGAATGGCAGGAGCCATAGCTCTCGGCCCAATCGCCTTCGGAGTCGCCATAGCCGCGCCGGGTGGGTACCGCCACCGCATAGCCCATCGCGAGGAACGCGCGGCTCTGCGCCTCGTAGCGCATGCGCCCCGCGCGGCGCCGGTCCGCGGCCACGCGCGGGCTGCCATGCGAGAGCACGACCAGCGGAAAAGGTCCCGCCCCGGCGGGCCGGAACACCGTCACCTCGATCGCATCGACGCGCGGCGGTGCCGTGGCGCCCGAGACCACCGGGACGCGCAGCACCGACTCGTCGAGCTTCTGCGCGCCCGCCGCGCCCGCCGCTGCGCACGTGGCAGCCACCGCAAGCGTGGCGAGGCGCCGCGCCGCTTTCGTGGGGGTCGTCAAGGTCCCGGCCTCAGTAACGGTACGAGTCGGGCTTGTACGGGCCGTCCTTCTGCACGCCGATGTAGCGCGCCTGCTCGTCGGTGAGCTCGGTGAGCTGGGCGGCGAGCTTCTTCAGCTGCAGGCGCGCCACCTTCTCGTCGAGGTGCTTCGGCAGCACGTAGACGCCGATCGGGTACTTCGCCACGTTGCCGAAGAGCTCGATCTGCGCGATCACCTGGTTGGCGAACGAGGAGCTCATCACGTAGGACGGGTGGCCCGTTCCGCACCCCAGGTTCACCAGGCGTCCCTCGGCGAGCAGGATGATCCGCTTGCCGTCGGGGAAGATGACGTGGTCGACCTGCGGCTTGATGTTGTCGCACTGGTACTGCTTGAGCGAGGCGACGTCGATCTCGTTGTCGAAGTGGCCGATGTTGCACACGATCGCGTTGTTCTTCATGCGCTTCATGTGTTCGTGCGTGATCACCTGGTAGTTGCCGGTGGCGGTCACGAAGATGTCGGCCTTGTCCGCGGCGTAGTCCAGCGTCACGACGCGGTAGCCTTCCATGGCGGCCTGCAGCGCGCAGATCGGGTCGATCTCGGTGATCCACACCTGCGCCGAGAGCGCGCGCAGGGCCTGCGCCGAGCCCTTGCCCACGTCGCCGTAGCCGGCTACAAGGGCGATCTTGCCTGCGACCATCACGTCGGTGGCGCGCTTGATGCCGTCGACCAGCGACTCGCGGCAGCCGTAGAGGTTGTCGAACTTGCTCTTGGTGACCGAGTCGTTCACGTTGATCGCGGGGAACTTGAGCGAGCCGTCCTTCGCCATCTGGTACAGGCGCTTCACGCCCGTCGTGGTCTCCTCGGTCACGCCCTGCACCTTCGCCAGGCGCGTGGAGTACCACGCCGGATCCTGGGCCAGCTTCGCGCGGATCGCGGCGAACAGGAACTGCTCCTCCTCGCTCGCGTGCCTGGAGATGCAGCCCGGGTCGTTCTCGGCGCGCGCGCCGAGGTGCAGCAGGAGCGTCGCATCGCCACCGTCGTCGAGGATCATGTTGGTGAAGCGCGGCTTTCCATCGGCTTCGGGGGGCCACTCGAAGATGCGGTGCGTGTAGTCCCAGTATTCCTCGAGGCTCTCGCCCTTGTAGGCGAAGACCGGAATGCCGGCGGCGGCGATGGCCGAGGCCGCGTGGTCCTGCGTGGAGAAGATGTTGCACGACGCCCAGCGCACCTCGGCGCCGAGCGCTTTCAGCGTCTCGATCAGCACCGCGGTCTGGATCGTCATGTGCAGAGAGCCGGTGACGCGGGCGCCCTTCAGCGGCTGCCGCGCGGCGAACTCCTCGCGGATCGCCATCAGGCCGGGCATCTCGGTCTCGGCGATGGCGATCTCCTTGCGGCCCCAGGCGGCAAGCGCCAGGTCGGCGACGCGAAAGTCGGTGAAGGCTTCGGGTTTGGTGCGTGCGTTCATGGCGGACCTTTCGTCAAAGGCGGCCGATTCAGGGAGAGGGCGGGTGGGCTCGTCTCCGCTGGAGGTCGCGGATCAACGAGCGCGGTTGAGAAAGGATCCGAGCCTGGCGGACGGCGAGGCCAAAGTGGCTTGGCGCTCGGGCCGTTCGTTGCAACGCTCCTCGGACGGAAGCATTGTAGCGCAAAAGACCACTTCGGCTGTCGAAAAGGCGTGACAGATCAAGCTCATCAATACGCTTGGCCGCGGACGTCCTTCTTAGGCCACCGGTCAATTGGGGCGGATTCTGTCCGCTTCCCGGGGTAACGTGGCCCCATCCCAATCCAGGACGCCTTCATGAAGAAACCTCTGCTGCTCGGGTTCGCAGGCTGCGGCTCCGTCATCGTCGAGTTCGGCTTCAATCTCGCCGGCATCGCGTACGAGCATGAGGAAGTGGACTATGCGGACAACAGTCCCACGCGGCCGCGCCTGCTCGAGGTGAACCCGCTGGGCCAGGTCCCCGCCCTCGTCCTGCCCGATGGGACCGTGATGACCGAGAGTCTCGCGATGCTGCACTGGATCCAGGACCAGGCGCCGGCCGCGCCGCTCATCCCGCCGAAGGGCGATGCGGCGCGCGCGAGCTTCTACCGCTGGGCGGTCTTCCTCGTGGCCGGTGTCTATCCCACCTACACCTACGGCGATGACGGCAAGAAGTGGGTGAACGGCGACGCGGCCGCGGGCAAGGCGCTGCGCGAGAGCACCGACGACCACCGCAAGAAGCTGCTGCTGCAGATGGAGTCGGCGTGCGCAGCGCCACACTTCCTCGGCGAGCGCTTCAGCGCGATCGACCTCTATCTCGCCGCCATGAGCCATTGGCGGCCGGGGCGCAAGTGGTGGGCGCCCGAGGCGCCGAAGCTGCTGGCTGCGGCCGATGCGGCGATCGCGAAGCCCGAGGTGGTGAAAGTGATCTCGCGCGACTTCAAGTAGTCGCGTCTACTCGGGCACCCAGCCAGGCAGGTTGATCCAGTATCGCGTTGAACGTGCTTGCCCGGTGACTGCGAGCAGCCCCGCCTTCTGAAGCTCGCCGAGATCGCGGCTGGCTGTGATCTTCGTGGTTGGGGCGATACGGCTGTACTTCTCGGTGCTCATGCCTCCTTCGAACCCGCCGCGGCCCGCGTCGAGCATCTTCTCCACGACCTTGCGCTGACGCTCATTGAGCTTGAGGTGCGCATGCGCAGTGCGGAATCGCGACTTCTCGATCGCCATCTCCACGTCGCGCTGTGAGGCGGTGCACGCCCCGCGGAACTGCTCAACGAAGAAAAGCAGCCAGTCCGTTACGTCGATCGAGCCGCGTTGCGCCGCGTTCAGCGAGTCGTAGTACGCATCACGCTGCGCAAGCAGTTGCCTCGACAAGCTCGCATAGCGCTGATCGCTGTTCGCGTCCTGCGCCAGCGCAAGGTCGATGATCGCGCGTCCCACTCTTCCGTTGCCGTCTTCGAAAGGGTGGACCGTCTCGAACCAGAGGTGAGCGACGCCGGCTCTCAGGAGGCCGTCGATCGGCGCCGAGCCGTTCCGGTGGGTGCGATTCCACCACTCGATCAGGCGAGCCATTTCCCGGGGCACGTCGGCAGTTGCCGGCGCCTCGTAGTGCACCTTCTCGTGGCCGACCGGCCCGCTCGCGATCTGCATCGGCTCATTCGTTTCGCGAGAGCGTCCCACGGCGATTCTCCGCAGGCCGGAAGTGCCGCCGGGAAACAGAGCGGATTGCCAGCGCATGAGCCGGTCTTCGTCGAGGACTTCACGATAGGACTTCGTTGCGTCCTGCATGACGTCCAGGAGGCCATCCACATTGCGGCTGGCGCTGCGTCCCGCATCGGACTCACCCAACCTTCGCTGGACCGAACTGCGAACGGTTTCCAGATCCAGCTTTTCACCTTCTATGGCCGCGGTCGCCACGGCTTCTTCGGTCCAGATCTTTTGCTCGACCCGGCTGACGTCGGGCAACCCGATGGCCTTCAATGCACCCAAGACCTTGCCCTGCTCCAGACGCGCACGTGGCAAGGGCTCGGCGAGCCT
>JBKJYC010000434.1:0-4508 GCA_046715885.1 Usitatibacter sp. | reverse complement strand
AGCAGCGCCTTGGCCACGTGGTCGATGTTCACCGCGCCGGGAATGTGCCCCTTGTCGTAGTCCTCCATGCGGCGCACGTCCCACACGATGGTCCCGGAGCTCGCCGCGCGCAACCTCGCACTGGCGTCGAGGATGGCGTCCTTCTGCGCCGCCGCGGCCACCAGCGGAAAGAGGAACGTGAGAAGCAATACTGCCAGGCGAGTCATGGCAAAAGTCTGCCACGAACAATCCGGGAAAAGCGTCGGCCACTTGTTTCGCCAGGTTAGGGGTCAGACCCCTTGTCAGAAAGGCTGGCGCGAGAGCTGCAGGGTGCCACCGCGGCCGTCGATCACGTACTCGAACGTGGCGGTGTCGTTGCCGCTGAAGCGGATACGAAAGCTGCCGACGTCGCTCACGCGGAAGGCCGAAGTGTTGTACGCCATGGCGAGCCAGCGGGAGCCGGAAGTGCGGTAGATCCGACCCTCGTAGGTGTTCTCGGCGGTCCAGGAGCCTGAGGGCATCACGAACCAGCTGGGACTGCCGCTCGCGTCATAGGTGAACCAGATGGCGAAGAGCGCGCCGTACTGCTGCAGGATGGCGATGCCCCAGCCGTTCTGCGGAGCGCCGCCCCACCACATGTCGCCGACGCTGGGCCGCGTCACGCCCAGGTTGGGCCCGAACAGCTGCCGCGAGATCTGCTTGCGCCCCGCCATGTTGTCGATGGTGTAGTAGAGGTTCGCGCGACTGGCGTCTAGGAAGGTGAGCGTCATGCTCCCGACCGCGGGGCCGATGTCGAGGCGCGATGCGTCGTAGGCCGTGAACGGAGCGCCGCGCGGCGAGTAGAGCGCGCCCGTGAACGCGGTGCGCGCGGCGTTCCACGTGCCGCCCGACATCACGTACCACGTCGGCATGCCCCTGGCGTCGTAGGCGTAGATCACCGCGAAGAGCTTCTCGGCGTGCTGCACGATGCTCACACCCCAGCCGTTCTCGCCCGCGCCGCCCCACCACAGGTCCTGCAGCTCGAAGTACCACGGCGGGGCGACCGCGAAGCCGCCGAACGCCTTGATCTCGCCGTCGTACGTGAGGTCCTCGTCGGTGCTGCCGTCGTTGAGCGTGAACGAGGCGGTGTTGCCATCGACCACCACGGGAATCGGATGCCAGTGGCGCTGGGCGCGATCCCTCGTTGCGCTCAGCATCCAGAAGAGCGACCCCGCGGGGATCGGCCGCGTTGTCGTGAGCGTGAAGGTGACGGGCAGGCGCGTGCCGCAATTGCGCGTGCGGATGCTGAGAATGCCCTCGGTGTAGGTGAGGCCCCGCGCGGGCGCGTAATCGGGAAGGAATTCGGTGACTGCGGGCTCGAGGATCGCCGACGAGGCGGCGAAGCTGCAGGTGGCGACGCTGGAAGAGAGCGTGAGCGTACGCGGGCCGCCATCGGCGGCCACGCCGGTGATCGAGCGCAGCGGCGCCTCGGCGGGCCCCCGCTGAATGGTGACGCGCTTGGTGATGCCCGCGAAGCCGAACTCGATCTCGTACGCCCCGACCGCGCCGATGGGGGGCGTGAGCATGAAGGCGGCGCTGCCCGACTGGCCCGTGTTCGCCACATCGGGCGCGAAGCGCAGGGCGGCAGGAGCGGTCCCCGGAACCAGCCGGCCGGTAACCTCGACTTCCGGCAGCGGGATCGAGCCGAGCTGCACGGAAACGCGAATGTCGTTCGAGCCGCCCGGGTCGAAGAAGATCGCCGAGGTGTTCACCGCGATCGAGACCTGGCTCAGGCGGTACGTGACAACGTTGAACGTGGCGGTCGCCGCGCCGGCCTGCGCCACGAGCCAGCACGTGATGCCGGCGCTGGGCGCCGCGGTGAAGGTGATGGTCGCAACGCCGTCCGCATCCGTCGTGCCCGTCGCCTGCGAGGCCGAATTCGGGAACGTGCCGCACACGTCGTTTACCCACGTGACCCTCTCGCCTGCGGCCGGCGCGCCCGTGGAACTTGTGAACCGTGCGGAGAACACCTTCGCCTGCCCGCCCTGCACGCTTGCATTCACGGGCGTGACCGGTTGCGCGCTCGCGGCGGCGAGGCCGGCGAGGGGAAGCAAGGCGAAAAGCAGTGCGAACAGGGAGTGGCGACCCATGGGCCCGAATTTTACAGTGCCCCCGTCAATCAGAAGGGCTGGCGGGAGAGTGGGAGCGTGCCGGTGCGCCCGTCGATCGTGTACTCGAGCGTCGCGGTGTCGCCGGTGAAGCGCAGGCGGAAGGAACCGACGTCGCTGATGCGCAACAGGAAGGGGTTGTACCAGCGTCCGAGCCACGGCGAGCCACGGGTACGATAGATTCGGCCCTCGAACAGATCGGCGGCGGACCACGACCCCGAAGGCATCACCAGCCACGTGGGCAGCCCGGCGTCGTCGTACGTGAACCAGATGGCGAAGAGCGCGTTGAACTGCTGCAGCACCGCGATTCCCCAACCGTTCTGCGCGGCCCCGCCCCACCACATGTCGGCGTGGATCGGAAAGTTGGTGCCATTCGGCGGGCCGAAGCGCTGGCGCGAGATCTCCTTGCGCCCGGCAACTCCGTTGATGATGTATTCGAGGGTCGCGTTGCTGGCGTCGGTGAAGGTGATCGTCATCGACCCCACCGGCGGTCCGACGCTGTGGCGCGAGGGGTCATACGCGTGGAACGGCGATCCCAGCGGCGCATAGAGCGCGCCCGTATAAGCCGTGCGCTCCGCGTTCCACACCCCGCCGGACATCACGTACCACGCAGGCAGCCCGCTCGAGCCATACGCGTAGATCACCGAGAAGAGCGTGTCGCGGTGCTGGACGATGCTCAGGCCCCACCCGTTCTCACCCAGGCCCGACCACCACAGGTCGGTGAAATCGATACCCGCAGCGGTCTTGCCGCCCTCACCCAGTTCGACGGTCACCGAGGACGCATCACGCTGGAAGGTCCAGGCCGGGGGCGAAACTTCGTCGGCGGCGGGCGAAGGCCCCGCCGTCAAGGACAGCACGGCGGAAAGCAGGAAAAGAGCTGAAAGGCGATTCAGGTCCATGCGCGGATTATCCCCCGCATTCCTGCTGTGGGACGCGGTCATTGCGCCTGTAATGGAGCTTCTACCCCCGCTCCTCCCGCTCCGGAGTCGACGAAGTCTGGTGCACCGCGAGATCCGCCCCCAGGAACTCGGCTTCCGGGTCGAGCCGGATGCCCACCGTCGCCCTCAGCAGGCCGTACACGATGAAGCCGCCCATCAGCGCGATCCCGATGCCAAGCAGCGTGCCCACGAGCTGGCTCATGAACGTGACGCCGCCCAATCCGCCCATCGCCTTGGTGCCGAAGATGCCGCACGCGATGCCACCCCACGCGCCGCACAGCCCGTGCAGGGGCCAGACCCCCAGCACGTCGTCGATCTTCAGGCGGTGCTGCGTGAGGTTGAACATCCACACGAAGAGCCCGCCCGCGACCAGCCCGGTGATGAGCGCGCCGTGCGGATGCATCACGTCCGAGCCCGCGCAGATGGCCACCAGCCCCGCCAGCGGCCCGTTGTGCACGAAGCCCGGGTCGTTGCGACCGACGACGAGGCCGGCGATGGTGCCGCCCGCCATCGCCATGAGCGAGTTCATCGCCACCAGTCCCGAGACCTTGTCGATGGTCTGGGCGCTCATCACGTTGAAGCCGAACCAGCCTGCCGCAAGGATCCAGGCGCCCAGCGCGAGGAACGGGATGTTCGACGGCGGCATGGCCATCACCCGTCCGTCCTTCGAGTAGCGACCGAGCCTCGGGCCCAGGAGGATCACCGCGGTGAGCGCCACCCAGCCCCCCATGGCGTGCACGACCACCGAGCCTGCGAAGTCGTGGAACTCCTCGCCGAAGGTGGCCTTGAGCCACGGCTGCACGCCGTGCCCCTGGTTCCACGCGATTCCCTCGAAGAAGGGATAGACGAAGCCCACCAGCAGAACCGTCGCGGCGATCTGCGGGTTGAATTTCGCGCGCTCGGCGATGCCGCCCGACACGATGGCGGGAATGGCCGCGGCGAAGGTGGCGAGGAAGAAGAACTTCACCAGGTCGAAGCCGCTCTTGGCGGCCAGGCTCTCGGCGGTGGTGAAGAAATGCACGCCGTAGGCGAGGAAGTAGCCGATGAAGAAGTAGGTCACCGTGGAGAAGCTGAAATCCACGAGGATCTTCATCAACGCGTTCACCTGGTTCTTGCGCCGCACGGTGCCCAGCTCGAGGAACGCGAACCCAGCGTGCATGGCGAGCACCATGATGGCGCCCAGCAGGATGAACAGGACGTCGTTGCTCGTCTTCAGAGCTTCCATGGCCCTCCTCCCAGAGGTCGTTTCCGTGGGGAGGAGGTTAGCTCAGAAAGGCGGGCGGCGCTGGCCTTGGGAATCGGACAAAATAGGGGTTTGCACTGCCCAAATCCCCCGAATGCCCGGCAAAGACGCCTCCAAGACCGCCCTTCCCGAAGCGGCAAGCCACAGCAACTTCATCAAGCAGCGGATCGAGCACGACCTCGCGAGGGGGACGTACGCGCA
>JBKJYC010000433.1:0-6184 GCA_046715885.1 Usitatibacter sp. | reverse complement strand
CCACGGCTGTCCCAAATCATTTCTACCCTGACCCCGATTTTTCCTTATTTCAATTCCGGCCACGCCGCCGCCGGGACGCGCTAGAGCCGCGCGATCGCCTCCTCGTTCCACTCGATGCCGCTGCCCGGAAGGTCCGACGGGACCGCAAGCCCATCGCGGATCTCGAGCGGACTTGCGACCACTGGATTCCACCAATCGGCGTACTCGAGCCAATGCGCGCCGGGTGTCGCGGCCAGGACCTGGGCGCTGCATTCGGGAAAGAGGTGGCAGGAGATCGGCAGCCCGCGGGGCGCGGCGTTCGCCGCGATCTCCATCCAGCCGCTCACGCCGAAGGTGCGCATCAGGTCGGGCATCAACAGGTCGGTCGCCCCCGCGTCGATGGCCTTGGCGAACTCGAGCGGGCCCCACCAGTTCTCGCCTGCCTGGATCGGCGTGGCCGCTTCCCGCGCCACCGCCGCCATGCCCGCGTAGTCCTCGGCGATCACCGGCTCTTCCACCCACTCGAGCCCCTCGCCGTCGAGCACGCGCAGGCGCGCGCGCGCTTCGACCGGCGTCAGGCACTGGTTGTAGTCGACCATGATCGCCACGTCGCCGCCGACGGCCGAACGCATCGCGCGGATGACGCGCACGTCCTCGCCCACCTTGGCGTAGCCGATCTTCGCCTTCACGCCCTTCAGCCCACGCTTCGCCCAGCGCTCGGCCTGCTCGGCGCAGCCCTTCTCGCCGTCGAAGCCGATTCCGCCGTAGGCCTGCGTGGGCCGCGGCGTGGCGCCGAGAAGGCGGCAGAGCGCCATTCCCTCGCGGCGCGCGAGAGCGTCCCACGCGGCCATGTCGATGGCCGAGATCGCCATGCCCACGAGCCCATGCGTTCCCAGCAGCCGAAAGCGCGCGAGCAGGTGGCGCGTGAGCTCCGCCGGCGCCAGCGCACGCCCGGCGACGAGGCCCTCGAGGTTCGCCAGGAGCTCGGCCATGGGCTTCAACGTCGCGGTGTTGTAGGTGAAGACCATCGAATGGCCGACCGCGCCGCCGGTGGTGTGCAGGTCGAGCAGCACCAGGGGCGAGACCGTGATGACGCCGCTCGCGGTCCGGTGGGGCTCGGCCATCGGCACCTGCACGGCGCGAACGCGAAGCGACTTGATGGTGTCTTCCATGGCACCTCCAGGTGGGGACTGTCCCCAGTCTCCCGGAAATCGGGGACGGTCCCCAATTTTCAGGTGAATGTTTCTCTTCGGAAAGATGAAATGCAGCCCGCATTCGGGCAGAGGGGGGCGGGCATAATGCGGGGATGAAAGTCGGCCTCTTCGTCACCTGCCTCGTGGACCTCGTGCGCCCCGGCATCGGGTTCGCGACGCTCAAGCTGCTCGAGGACGCGGGCTGCGAGGTCGTGGTGCCGGACACCCAGACTTGCTGCGGTCAGCCGGGCTACAACTCCGGCGCGCGTGCGGCATCCATCGCGCTCGCGAGGAAAGTGCTCGCCGAGTTCCGCGACTGCGACTACGTCGTCGCGCCCTCGGGCTCCTGCTCGGGGCAGGTGAAGGTGCACTACGTCCAGGACCTGTTCCGCGACGCGCCCGAGCGCGCCGAGTTCGAGGCGCTCGCGGCGAAATGGCACGAGCTCTCGGACTTCCTCGTGAACGTGCTGAAGGTCCACGGCGTCCAGGGCAGGTTCGGTGCGCCGGTCACCTACCACGACAGCTGCGCCGGATTGCGCGAGCTGGGCGTGAAAATGGAGCCGCGCTACCTCCTGCAGATGGCCGGCGCCCCCATCGCGGAGATGCCGGAATGCGAGAAGTGCTGCGGGTTCGGCGGCACGTTCTCCGTGAAGCTGGGCGACATCTCCACGCGCATGGCCGAGAACAAGTGCGTCAACATCCATGCGTCGGGCGCGAAGGCCGTCGTCGGCGGCGACCTGGGGTGCCTGCTCAACATCGAGGGGCGTTTGCGCCGCGAGGGCGACCACCAAACGCGCGTGCTGCACTTTGCCGAAGTGATCGCGGGCGCGTGAATCTCCCATGCAAGTGACATCGATGTTCTTCAAGCAGACCGCGTCGATGAAGCTCGACGACCCGGCGCTGCAGCAGAACATGCGCAGGTTCAAGGACAAATTCGTCGACGCCCGCGCGCGGGCCGTCGCCGAGGTCGACGCGTGGGAGACGGTGCGCTCGCACGCGGCGCGGCTTCGCGACCGCACCATCGGCAGCCTCGACGCCTACCTGGTCGAGTTCGAGCGCAATGCGACGCGGCGCGGCGCGACGGTGCATTGGGCCGAGAGCGCCGAGGAGGCCTGCGGCATCGTGGTCGGGATCGCCCGGGCCAACGGCGTGCGCAAGGCGACGAAGTCGAAATCCATGGTCTCCGAGGAGATCAACCTGAACGAGCGCCTCGAGGCCGCGGGCGTGCAGGTGGTCGAGACCGACCTGGGCGAGTACATCCTGCAACTCGCGCACGAGCCCCCCTCGCACATCGTGGCACCCGCCGTGCACAAGTCGAAGGAGCAAGTGGCGGAGCTCTTCATGGCCGCGCATCACAAGCCCAGGCTCACCGACATCCCGGCCATGACGCGCGAGGCGCGCGAGGCGCTGCGCGAGCATTTCCTCGGCGCCGACATGGGCATCTCCGGCGCCAACTTCGTCATCGCCGAGACCGGCACCACGCTCACGGTCACCAACGAGGGCAACGCGGACCTCGTCACCACGATCCCCAGGATCCACTGCGTGATCACGGGCATCGAGAAGGTGATCCCGACCCTCGAGGACTTCGCCACGCTGATCCGCCTGCTCCCGCGCTCGGCCACCGGCCAGACGATCGCCAACTACCTCACGCTCACCACCGGGATCAAGGCGCCGGGCGAGACCGACGGGCCGGAGCAGATGCACATCGTGCTGGTCGACGCGGGCCGCACGAAGCTCGTGGGCTCCGACATGCAGGAGATGCTGCGCTGCATCCGCTGTGGCGCCTGCATGAACCATTGCCCCGTCTACCAGAACGTCGGCGGCCACGCGTACGGCTGGGTGTATCCAGGGCCGATGGGCTCCGTGCTGACGCCCACTTATGTCGGCATCGAGAACGCCGGCGACCTGCCGAACGCGGCGACCTTCTGCGGCGAATGCGCGGTCGTCTGCCCGGTGAAGATCCCGCTGCCCGACCTGATGCGCAAGCTGCGCGAAAAGCAGTTCGAGCGGAAGCTCCGGCCGTGGAGCGAACGCGCCGGCATCGCGGCGTGGAGCTTCGCCGCGAGGCGCCCGCGGCTCTATGCGCTGCTCACCCGGATCGCCGCGCGCGCCGCGGCGTGGATGGGCGGGAAGGACAAGCTCATTCATTCGCTGCCCGGGCTCGACGGCTGGACCCGCGGGCGGGACATGCCGGCGCCGGAAGGAAGGACGTTTCGGGAGCTCTACAGGCAGAAGTCCCTGGAGCGCGGGGAACGCCGATGAGCGCGCGCGAAAACATACTGGGTCGCATCCGGAAGGCGCATGGCAGGCCGGGCGCGGAACCGACGCCGGCCGAGCTGGACGCGGTGCGCCAATCGATCGCGGCGCACGAGATCGGGCCGTTGCCGGGGATAGCGCTTCCGATCGACCAGCTGGCGCAGTTCCGCGCCGAGTGCTCGCGCCTGGGCTCCTCGCACGCGCAGCTCGAGCGCATGGACGACGTGCCCGGGGAGGTCGCGCGCTACCTCGAGGGCAACCAGCTGGGGAAGCGCATCGTGCTCTGGCACGAGCTGGCGGAGCTCGACTGGGGCAGCGCCGGCGTGGAAATCGACGACCGCCCCGCCAACGGCGCCGACCGCGTGGGAGTCACAGGCAGCTTCTGCGCCATCGCCGAAACCGGCACGTTGTTGCTGCTCTCGTCGCCGCACCGGCCCAAGGCCACGGCGCTGCTGCCCGAAACGCACATCTGCATCGCTCGCCGCCCGCGCCTCGTGGACACGATGGAGGAGGCCTTCGCGCTGATGCGAAACGAGATCGTCGAGCCGCCGCGCGCGACCTTCTTCGTCTCGGGCCCGTCGCGAACCGCCGACATCGAGCAGACCATCGTGATCGGCGCCCACGGCCCTTACCGCGTGCACGTGATCCTCGTCCCCTGACCCCGCCCCGTGGGCCGGGGTATCGTTCGTTGATACCCTCGTGGTGGGATGGTCACGCGTGCTGCAGCGCAGCGAAGGGCCTTTTCCCGACCCCGCGTCTATTGCCTAGGGGCGTCACGGAGATTAGGATTGACCGGTTACTCGGTGGAGATACGAAGCAGGGCGTCCGTCGGTAATGATCGGCACCGTCGGTAACCATGGGCACCCAAGCCCAGCCCCAGCCGCCGCAGCGATAGCGACCAATCCAGAAGCGCGCAAAACCATACCCTTGAGGAGAAGCAACATGAGCGAAACGAAACCCGTCAGCCGCCGCAAGTTTCTCGCGGGCGCCACGGCGGCCGCGGGCGCTGCCAGCCTGGCATTCCCGATGATCGCGAAGGGCCAGGCCGGCCCGATCTCGATGCGCTGGCAGTCCACCTGGCCCGCGAAGGACATCTTCCACGAGTACGCCGGCGACTTCGCCAAGAAGGTGAACGACATGACGGGCGGGGAGCTCAAGATCGAGGTGCTGCCCGCCGGTGCGGTCGTTCCTCCCTTCGGCCTCCTGGATGCCGTCTCCAAGGGCACTCTCGACGGCGGCCACGGCGTCCTGGTCTACCACTACGGCAAGCAGAACGCGCTGGCACTCTGGGGCTCGGGCCCGGCGTTCGGCATGGACGCGAACATGCTGCTCTCCTGGCACAAGTACGGCGGCGGCAAGGAACTGCTGAACAAGCTCTATTCCTCGATCGGCGCCAATGTCGTGTCCTTTCCCTACGGCCCGATGCCCACGCAGCCGCTCGGCTGGTTCAAGAAGCCGATCACGAAAGCCGACGATTTCAAGGGCCTGAAGTTCCGCACCGTGGGCATCTCGATCGACGTGTTCACCGCGCTGGGCGCCGCAGTCAATGCTCTGCCCGGCGGCGAGATCGTCCCGGCGATGGACCGCGGGCTCCTGGACGCCGCGGAGTTCAACAACGCGAGCTCCGATCGCCTCCTCGGCTTCCCGGACGTGTCGAAGACCTGCATGCTGCAGAGCTTCCACCAGAACGCCGAGCAGTTCGAGATCACGTTCAACAAGACCAAGTACGACGCGCTGCCCGCGAAGATGAAGGCGATCATCGAGAACGCGGTCGAAGCCGCCTCCGCCGACATGTCGTGGAAGGCGGTCGACCGCTACTCGAAGGACTACGCCGAGATGCAGAAGGGCGGCATCAAGTTCTACAAGACGCCCGACGCCGTGCTGCAGAAGCAGCTCGAAGGCTACGACGTCGCGGCGGCGAAGAAGGGCGAGGGCAACGCGATGTTCAAGGAAATCGAGGCTTCGCAGAAGCAATTTGCCGAGCGCGCCGTGAAGTGGGACCTCGACACGAACGTCTCGCGCCGCATGGCCTACAACCATTACTTCGCCAAGGGCTCGGCGCCGGCGAAGGCGGCGCCGAAGAAATAACGCCGTGCGCCAGCCATCCGGGCTTTCCGGATGGCTGGTTTGCTTTCAACCGTCCCGCAAGGCGCCCATTCCAGCCCCTGATGAACGTCAAACGCCTGCTCCACACGGCCGACCGCTTCAGCACCTGGTCGGGCAAGGCCTTCGCCTGGCTCATCGTGGGGCTCATGCTGCTGGTCTGCGCCGAGGTCTTCAAGCGCTACATCCTGAACGCGCCCACGGCCTGGATCTTCGACGCGACCAACATGTTCTACGGCACGCTCTTCATGATGTGCGGTGCGTACACCCTGGCGCACGACGGGCACGTGCGCGGCGATTTCCTCTACGGCAACTTCAAGCCGCGCACGCAGGCCGCGTTCGACCTCGCTCTCTATTTCCTGTTCTTCTTTCCCGGCGTCATCGCCCTGGTGTATGCGGGCGTGGACTACGCCGCCATCTCCTGGCGCATCAACGAGCATTCGAACGTGACCGCGGACGGCCCGCCGGTCTACCACTTCAAGACGGTGATCCCGATCGCCGGGGCGCTGGTGCTCCTGCAGGGCATCTCCGAGGTCATCCGCTGCATCGTCTGCCTGCGTGAGGGCGCCTGGCCGAAGCGTGAAAAGGACGTCGAGGAGATCGACGTGGTGGGCGAGCAACTCGCCAACAGCGCATACGTGGACGAGGAGTCG
>JBKJYC010000432.1:0-5628 GCA_046715885.1 Usitatibacter sp. | reverse complement strand
ACGCGCGCACGGTCGTACCCGGACCTCGATCCGGAGCTTTCTCAAGCTGTTAGGTTTCGTCGCCGCCCTTTCCCCGCTGCTCGCCCCCGAGGCGCACGCCAGCGCGGCCCTCTGGGACGCGAGCTGTGACGGCTGCCACGGTGCGTCGCCTTCCGGCGCCCGCGCCAACGCGGCGAACTCCACCGTGTCGCTCTTCAACACCATCTTCAACAACGCCGAGGGTGCCGGCGGCAGCAAGCCGATGGCCGGCTTCGTCGGCAGCCTGAGCGACCTGCAGAAGCTCTCGCTGGGCACCTACATCGAGTCGATCATCAACACGACGCCGCAGTCGATGGGCACCACGCCCTACAACACGAACGACACCCTCAACCTGACGGGCAAGATCGTGATGGGCACCTCGGGAACCGGGTTCAACGTGCTCGAAACGGTCAGCTCGCCGAGCAGAGGCACGGTCACCTACAACACCGCCACCCCGTCGGTCACCTACAACCCCTCGACATGCCAGGCAGGGTCGGATTCGTTCACCTATCGCGCGCGCAACTCGACCACCAGCGCGGTCTCGAACACGCGTACGGTCACCATCACGATCGCCGCTATTCCCACCATCAGCAGCCCCATCACACACTCGGGGAGCGTCGGTACGCCGATTTCGAGCTACACCATCGCTTCGACGGCGTTCCCTTGCCCTTCCAGCACCACCTGGGGCGCGACCAACCGTCCGCCCGGCATCACCCTCGGCGGAACCAACGGCAATGTGCTGAGCGGCACGCCCACGACCGCAGGCACCTATTCCGTCACTCTTTCGGCTGCGAACGCCTATGCCACTGACACGCAGACGCTGACCTTCACGGTCAACAAGGGCAACCAGACCATCACGTTCCCCTTGCAGCTGCCGTCGCCCAGGAACTTCACCACCACGGCCCAGGCGATCACCCAGGCGACGGGCGGCGGCTCCGGCAACCCCATCGTCTACAACTCGGGCACGCCCACCGTGTGCAGCGTGAACAATGCCGCGCGCACGTTCACGATGCTCACCTCCGGCCTCTGCACGATCGAGGCGAACCAGGCCGGCAACTCGAACTACAACGCCGCGACCGAGGTCTCGCAGAGCCTGACGATCACGGCCGTCGCCCCCGCGGCGCCCACCATCGGCGCCGGCACCCCCGGCCCGCTCTCCGCCACCGTCGCCTTCACCCCGCCCACCAACAACGGCGGCCAGCCGATCACGCAATACACGGCCACCTGCACCGCGTCCGGCCAGACCACCCGCTCCAATACTGGCGCCGCCTCGCCGATCACGGTCGGCAGCATGACCAACGGCGTGGCCTACAACTGCACGGTGACCGCCACCAACTCGGCGGGTACGAGCCCGGCCTCCGGTGGCGTCTCCGTCACGCCCAGCGCTGCCCTGACCGTTCCGGCCTTCACCAGCGCGGCCGCAACCACGTTCAATGTGCAGGTCGCGGGGACGTTCACCGTCACGGCCACCGGCAACCCGGCGCCGACGTTGAGCCTGTTCTCGGGCACGCTGCCCACTGGTGTCACTTTCACTGCCGCCACCGGTGTCCTCGCGGGCCCGCCTGCCGCGGGCACGGCGGGGACCTATCCGCTGACGTTCCAAGCCTCGAACAGCCAAGGCAGCCCGACGCAGTCCTTCACGCTGACGGTCAACAAGCAGGACCAGACCATCACGTTCACGCAGCCCATGTCGCCGCGCGCGTTCAGCCTGGCTTCGGTTCCGCTCACGGTCTCGGCCTCCTCGGGGCTCACCGTGGCGCTCTCGCAGACGACTCCTTCCGTCTGCACGCTCTCGGGGACGAACGTGGTATTGCAAACAGTGGGCACGTGCACCATCACCGCCAACCAGGCGGGGAATACGGTGTACAACGCCGCACCTGCGCTGCCGCGCAGCTTCGACATCACCCCGGGCAGCCAGACGATCACGTTCGACACGCAGCTGACGCCGTCGCGGACCTTCTCGCCCGGCGCCACCTTTGCTATCAATCCGACGGCCACGGTGAACTCGAACCTGGCGATCACGTACAGCTCCACGACGACGTCGGTCTGCACGGTGAGCGGTACGACCGTCACCATGCAAGGCGCAGGCACCTGCACGATCGCCGCCAACCAATCCGGCAACGTCAACTGGAGCGCGGCCACGCAGGTGACCCAGGGCGTCACCATCGACGCCACGGTGCCGGGTGCCCCGACCATCGGCACGGCAGCACCGGGCAATGGCCAGGCGAGCATCTCGTTCACGCCGCCCGCGAATAACGGTGGCAGCGCGATCACCGGTTACATGGCGACGTGCAACCCGGGCAGCGTCAGCGCCGCCGGCGGCTCGTCGCCGATCCTGGTGACGGGACTCGTGAACGGCACTCCGTACACGTGCTCCGTCGTCGCCGCCAATGCCGTGGGCAACAGCATCGCCTCCGGCACCGTCGGCGTGACGCCGGCGATCTCGGGCGCGTCGCTCTGGCAGTCGACCTGCAGTGGGTGCCACGGCATCGACCCGCCGTCGGGCCCGCGGTTCAACGCGGCCGGCACCACCTCCACCGTCCTCGAGTACATCCGCGCCAACCAGCCGCAGATGCAGGCGAGCGCGCCGGTCCAGGCGCTCACCATGGCGGAGATGGCGGCCATCGCGACCTATATCGCCGAGCAGGTGCCGGTGATCAACACGTACGCGCGCACCGACACGGCGAAGCCGATCAACGTCGGCAGCCACCTCACGCTGGGATCGGTCTCGTTCACGAGCGTGGAAGTGATCTCGCCGCCCGCCATGGGCACGCTCTCGGCGTTCGCGAACACGCGGGCCACTTATACGCCGGCCGCCGGGTTCTCGGGCCAGGTCACCTACACGTACCGCGGCCGCCGCGACAGCCCGACCCAGGTGCTGGGCGACCCGCGCACCGTGACCATCGACGTCCAGCCCACCTCGCGGCAGCTCGTGATCACCAAGACGGGCCTGGGCGGCGGGCAGGTGACGAGCTCGCCCCTTGGCATCACTTGCGGGGTGACCTGCACCGACTACTTCCAGGACGGCAAGGAGCTCACGCTCACGGCGATCGCCAACTTCGGCTCGATCTTCACCGGTTGGACCGGCGCCTCGTGCGAGGAGGGCGTCAACACCGACGCGACCTGCACGCTCACGATGGGCGCCGATGCGGCGGTCGCGGCGAACTTCGCCTCCGACTCGCCGCCGCAGCTGACCGCGCCGACCAGCCGCGACTTCGGTACGCAGGTCACGGGCACCGGCACCACGCAGCTGCTGGCCACCGTCTCCAACGTCGGCCTGGGCGACACGACGCCGCTCTCGGTGGTCATCACCGGAACCAATGCCGCGGACTTCGGCGTGAGCTACCCGTGCAACGTCATCCTGGCGCAGACGGATTGCATCTTCACCCTGACGTTCACGCCGGGCACGCTCGGAGCGCGCACCGCGACCTTGTCGATCATGAGCAACGACCCGGTCAACCCGACGCTGACGATCGCCCTCTCGGCGATGGTCATCGCGGCGGACACGACGCCGAACGCCTTCAGCTTCGCGGATCAGACCGGCGTCGGGATCAGCACGGTGGCGACCTCGAACGCCATCACGGTCGGCGGGATCAACACGCCCGCGGCCATCTCGGTCACGGGCGGCACGTACTCGATCGGATGCACGGCGACGTTCGTGGGCACGGCATCGACGATCGCGAATGGCCAGACGGTCTGCGTGCAGCATACGACGTCCGGGAGCTTCTCGACCGCGACCGACACCGTGCTCACCATCGGGGGAGTCTCCGACACGTTCACGAGCACTACCCTCGCGGCCGACACGACGCCCGATGCCTTCACCTTCACGGATGCCACGAACGTCACGCCGGGCGCCGTGGTCACCTCGAACGCGATCACGGTCGCGGGCATCAACGCGCCCGCGGCGATCTCGGTGACGGGAGGCACGTATTCGATCGGCTGCACGGCCTCGTTCGTGAGTGGCGCCTCGACCATCGCCAATGGGCAGACAGTGTGCGTCCGGCACACGGCGCCGCAGGCGCTCTCGGCGATCACCAACACGGTGCTCACTGTCGGCGGCATCTCCGACACGTTCAGTTCGACCACGGTGGCGAGCCTGCCGCCGACCGCGGACCACGACAACGACGGCATCCCCAACAGCGTCGAGACCGCCGAGTCCCGCAACCCGTTCGTGAAGGACAACGACATCTTCACGGTTGCGCGCCTGTTCGCGATGCAGCAGTACCGCGACTTCCTCGGGCGCGAAGGCGACGCCGGCGGCATCCAGAACTGGACCAACCAGATCACCGCCGGCGCGATGACGCGCCCCGAGGTGATCGGTGCCTTCTTCGACTCGGCCGAGTTCCAGAACGGGCTGCCGCAATGCTCGCGGCTGTACTTCTCGTTCTTCAACCGCATCCCGGACTTCGCGGGTCTGATGGGCCACGTGGCCAGCTTCCGCGCCGGCACGCCGCTGGGCACGATCGCCCAGGGCTTCGCGGGCTCGCAGGAGTTCCTCAATACCTACGGCTCGCTCACCAACGAGGACTACGTGACGCTGGTCTACCAGAACGTGTTGGGCCGGGCACCGGATCCGGGTGGGTTCAGCTTCTGGGTGGGACAGTTGAACAGCGGCACGATGAACCGTGGCGAGGTGATGGTGGGCTTCTCGGAGTCGCAGGAGTTCATCCAGATCACGGCCTCGGAAGTGTTCGTGACCTCGATCTACGTGGGGATGCTGCGCCGGGCGCCGGACCTCGGAGGCTTCAACAACTGGGTGGCGTACTTCGACAGCGGGGCCACGCGCAACGCGATGCTCGAAGGCTTCATGAACTCGCTCGAGTACCGCAACCGCTTCCTGCCCTAGAGCTCCGCCAGCAGCTTCTCGATCGCCTGCTCGGATTGGCGCACGTACGCGCCGCCGAACAGGTTGGCGTGGTTGAGCACGTGGTAGAGGTTGTAGAAGTCGCGCCGCACGCGGTAGTCGTCGGCGAGCGGCCAGGCATTGCGATAGGCGCCATGGAAGTCCGCGGGGAAGCCGCCGAAGAGCTCGGTCATCGCGAGGTCGGCCTCGCGGTCGCCCACGTACACCGCCGGATCGAAGACCGTCGGCGTACCGTCGGGCAGCGCGGCGGCGTTCCCGCCCCAGAGATCGCCGTGCAGCAGCGACTTCGCGGGCGCGTAGTCGCGAAAGAAGATCTCGCAGTCGGCCAGCAGGCGCTCGCCGCGGTCCATGAGCCGCCGCGGCAGGCGGTTGTGCGCGGCGAATCGAAGCTGCGGGTGCAGGCGATGCGTCCGCCAGAATTCCAGCCAGTCGTCGCTCCAGACGTTGGCCTGTGGCGAGCCGCCGATGTAGTTGTGCGATCCCCACCCGAATTTCGCCTGCGGCAGGCGATGCTGCGCGGCGAGGTTCTCGCCCAGGCCGGCCGCGCTCTTCGCATCGAGGGGAACCAGGTCGAGCCATTCGAGGACGATCCAGGAGCGGTCGTCGTCGCCGCCCCGCGCGATCACCGCGGGCGCCCGCAAGGCGCCGGCCGCGCGAAGCGCCGCGAGCCCGTCGGCCTCCGCCGCGAACATCGGCGCCTTTTCCGCCTCGTTCACTTTCGTGAAATACGCGTGCTTTCCGCCGGC
>JBKJYC010000431.1:0-4462 GCA_046715885.1 Usitatibacter sp. | reverse complement strand
CAACAAGATCCTCGCCGTGGGCCTGCTCACCGAGGCCTTCCTCTACGAGGAGCAGACGCGCCGCGGGGTCTCCATCCGCCACTTCGACGAGTACGGCGACGTGGCCGACCACTGCACCGTGTGCCACAAGTGCGAGGCGCCCTGCCCGGTGGACATCGACTTCGGCGATGTCTCCATCGCCATGCGCAACCTGCTCGCGAAGCTACGCAAGCGCCGCGTGAACCTGAAGACCTGGGCGGCGCTGCAGTTCCTGAACGCCACCGATCCCACCAAGATCAAGCTGGTGAAGGCGGCGATGATCGACGTGGCCTACCGCGTGCAACGCTTCGCCCACGGCCTCGCGCGCCGGCTGCTGGTCACGCGCATCCAGACCCGGCACCCGCCCGCGACCGTCGGCAAGCCCACGCTCAAGGCCCAGGTCATCCACTTCATCAACAAGCCCATGCCCAGGGGCGTGCCGATCCGCACGGCGCGCGCCCTGCTCGACCTCGAGGACGACGCCATCGTGCCGATCGTCCGCGACCCGGCGAAGGTGACCGATGACTCCGACGCCGTGTTCTATTTTCCGGGCTGCGGCTCGGAGCGGCTCTTCAGTCAAGTAGGGCTCGCGACGCAAGCGATGCTCTACCACGTGGGAGCGCAATGCGTGCTCCCGCCGGGCTACCTGTGCTGCGGCTACCCGCAGACCTCCGCGGGCCGCGCCGACAAGGGCGAGGAGATCACGATCAGGAACCGCGTCCTGTTCCATCGCGTCGCCAACACCCTCAACTATCTCGACATCAAGACGGTGGTGGTCTCTTGCGGCACGTGCATGGACCAGCTGCAGAAATACGAGTTCGGCCAGATCTTCCCCGGATGCCGCCTCCTCGACATCCACGAGTACCTGATGGAGAAGGGCCTGAAACTCGAGGGCGTGGAGGGCGTGCGCTACATGTACCACGACCCCTGCCACACGCCGATGAAGACCCACAAGCCGCTCAAGGTGGTCAACGCGCTCATGGGCCAGGACGTTTCCCTGAACGAGCGCTGCTGCGGGGAATCGGGAACGTTCGCCGCCTCGCGCCCCGACATCGCGACGCAGGTGCGCTTCCGCAAGGAAGAGGAGATGGAGAAGGGCGCCGCGCGGGTGCGCGCGGATGGCTTCGAGGGAGAAGTGAAGGTTCTCACGTCCTGCCCTTCATGCCTCCAGGGCCTCGAGCGCTACAAGCACGATGCCGGCACCACCGCGGACTACATCGTGGTCGAGATGGCCCGACACATCCTGGGCAAGGACTGGATGCAGGATTTCATCGGTAAGGCTCGCCAGGGCGGCATCGAGCGCGTGCTCCTCTAGAACCACTAGAATCCTTTCCATGACCATCTTCATTCGCCTCCTGGCGCTCGGCGCCATCGCTTCGCTCACCGGATGCGCCTCGTCGCCGAAAGGCGACGCCGCGTCGTCCGTCGGCCCGCCGCACGCCGTGGTGGCGGGCGCGCCGATCGATCTCGCCGCCAAGTTCAAGATGCCCGACCGCGAGCGCGGCCGCCGCGAGAAGGCGGAGATGAACGCGCGTTACCAGCTCGAGACCGAGGCCGACGAGAACGGTCCGCCGTCGGCAGCGCAGATCTTCCGCGCGCACCAGCAGCGCCGCGCGCTCGAGCGCGAGACGCAGGGCAGCGGCCGCGCCAAGGCGGCTGGCATCCAGCCCTCGCAATGGACGGCCCTCGGCCCCTCGAACGTCGGGGGACGCGTGCGCGCGCTCGCGTTCGACCCGCGCGATGCCAACCGCCTGTTCGCGGGCACGGCGTCGGGCGGGCTGTGGATCTCGGAGAACGGCGGCGTCACATGGCGCGCGAACAACGACTTCCTGCCGAACCTCTCGGTCACCACCATCGTCATCGATCCCGCCAGCCCGGACGTGATGTACCTGGGCACCGGGGAGGCGAGCGCGGGGCTGGTGGGAGTGGGCGCCTTCAAGTCCACCGACGCAGGCAACACCTGGAAGTACCTCGACTCCACCAACACCGACGCCAACGGCGACTGGCGCTTCGTGAACCGCCTCGCCGTCCATCCCGCCCAGACGCAGGTCCTGCTCGCGGCGCTCACCAACAGCAGCAACGTCACCGGCGCGATCTACCGCTCCGCCGACGGCGGAGCGAGCTGGGCGCGCGTCTCCGCTTTCAAGGCTCTTGATATCGCGTTCGACCCCGCCAACGCCGCGAACGCGGTCGCGGGCCTCGACGACGGCACCATCGCGTACTCGCGCGACGCCGGCCTGAGCTGGACCAGGACGGCGCCGCTGGTGGCCGCGCCGTCGGGACGCGGCAATACCGCTCGCGCCGAGATCGCGTTCGCGCGCTCCCAGGCGGGCACCGTCTACGCCTCGGTCGACAACGCGAAGGGCGAGGTGTGGCGCTCGCTCGATTCGGGCGCGACCTGGCAGAAGCTCGCCACGCCCGCGCACCTGAACAACCAGGGCGAGTACGACAACACCCTGTGGGTGGATCCGACCGACGCGAACCACGTGATCGTGGGCGGCCTCGACCTCTACCAGTCGCGCGACGGGGGTGCGTCCTTCGAGAAGATCAGCGACTGGCGCAATGCCCCGGCCTCGCCGCACGCCGATCATCACGCGCTCGCCTCGCCGCCGAACTTCGGCCCCGGGAACCCTTCCCTCTTCAACGGCAACGATGGCGGCGTCTACCGGGCGCCGAACGTCTATGCGCTCGGCAGCGGCACGGCAGGCCTCGGCTGGAGCAACCTGAACAACGGCCTCGCGGTGACGCAGTTCTACAGTGGCGCCGGGCGCAACGCGGCCGGCGGGCGCGTGGCCGGCGGCACGCAGGACAACGGCGCCCTCGTCATGGATGCCGGCCTGTGGCGCCCCTTCCGCGGCGGCGACGGCGGGTTCGTCGCGGTCGATCCGGTTTCGGATGCGACCCTCTACGGCGAGTACGTATATCTCTCCATCCACCGTTCGGTGAACGGCCAGCCCGGCGTGTACATCTGCAACGGCATCACCGAGGCGCTTACCGCCGACGAGAACGGCAACCAGTACTGCGGCGCCAGCGCCACCAAGCAAGCGAACTTCATCGCCCCCTTCATCCTCGACCCCAACAACGCGAGCCGCATGCTCGCGGGCGCGAACTCGTTGTGGGTGAGCGACAACGTGAAGGCCGGCTCGCCCTCGTGGCGCACGATCAAGCCGCCCTCCACCACCGTGCCCGAGAACTACATCAACGCGATCGCGGTGCACGAGGGCAACAGCAACCTGGTCTACGTGGGCCACAACAACGGCGAGGTCTGGCGCTCGCTGGACGCAGCGGCTGCCACGCCCACATGGACGCGCGTCGGCCAGGGCACCATTCCGGCGCGGCGCGTGCAGCGCATCACCATCGACCGCACCAACCCCAGCCGCGTCATCGTCGCGCTCACCGGCTTCGTCGCGAACAACGTGTGGCAGACCCTCGACGGCGGCGCCACCTGGAGCTCGATCACCGCCAACCTGCCGAGCGCTCCGGTATTCGACGTGAAGCTCCATCCGCTGAATCCCGCGTGGATGTACGCCGCCACTTCGGTCGGCGTATTCACCAGCGAGAACGCCGGCGCCTCGTGGTCCACCATCAACGAGGGTCCGGCCAACATCCGCGTGCGCGAGCTCTTCTGGCTCGACAACGCCACGCTTGGGGCCGCGACGTACGGCCGCGGCATGTTCAAGGCCGCCGCCGCAGCCGGTGGTCCGAACAACTACCAGGACCTGTGGTGGTCCGGGCAGGTCGAGAACGGCTGGGGGATGAGCATCACGCAGCACAGCGACAGGCTCTTCATCGCGTTCTACGTCTACGACGCCCAGGGCCGCCCGCAGTGGGTGGTGATGTCGGCCGGCACCTGGAACGCGGGCTTCACCGCCTACACGGGCGCGCTCCACCAGCCCAGCGGATCGTTCTTTGGGGCGTACAACGCTGGACAGTTCGCGGTGAACCCCTCGGTGGGCACCGCGACGCTCACCTTCACCAGCCTCACGACGGCCACGCTCACCTACACCATCAACGGCGTGGCGGGAACGAAGAGCATCCAGCGCCAGGCGTTCGGCCCGCAGGACGCCACGCCCACGGCGAGCTACGCCGATCTCTGGTGGGGCGGTGTGGCGGAAAACGGCTGGGGTGTCGCGATCAACCAGCAATACCGGAAGATCTTCGCCGTCTGGTACACCTACGACGCATCCGGGCGCACCGCGTGGTACGTGGTGCCCGATGGCGTGTGGGCCAACGCGACCACCTACACGGGCGCCGCCTTCCGCACGACGAGCTCGGCCTGGCTGGGCGTGCCGTACAGTGCGGGTTCGCTGGCGGTGATTCCGGTGGGCACCGTCACCTTCACGTTCACGGACATCAACAATGGCGTGATGACGTACAACGTGGACGGTGTTTCCCAAAGCAAGCCCATCGTTCGTCAGCCGTTCTAGACCGTTCGGCGGAAAAA
>JBKJYC010000430.1:0-4131 GCA_046715885.1 Usitatibacter sp. | reverse complement strand
GACCTCGACCGCTTCAAGAACATCAACGACACGCTGGGCCACCCGGTCGGCGACCGTGTGCTGCAGCTGGCCGCGCGGCGCATCGCGGGCGCGGTGCGCGACAGCGACGTCGTGGCGCGCCTGGGCGGCGACGAGTACGTGGTGCTGATCGAGAGCTACCGGGGCAACGACGACCTGGCCGAGGTGGCGAACAAGGTGATCGCGGCGCTGGGCGCGCCCCTCGAGATCGACGGCCACGTGCTCGGGTTGTCGGCGAGCGTAGGCATCTGCACCTATCCGTCCGACGCGCGCGACGCGCTCGAGCTCGTGGCCAATGCCGATGCCGCCATGTACCGCGCCAAGGACCTGAACCCGGGCGGCTACTGCTTCTACTCGCAGGGCCAGCACGAGCGCAGCGTGGACCGGCTCGAGCTCGAAGCCGACCTGCGCCGCGCCGTCGAGAACGGCGAGCTGCGCATCCACTACCAGCCGAAGATCGACATGGCCAGCGGGCGCATCGCCGGCGTCGAGGCGCTGATGCGCTGGGAGCACCCGCGCTGGGGCACGCTGCTGCCGGAGAAGTTCATCCCGCTGGCCGAGGAGACCGGGCTCATCGTCGGCATGGGCTACTGGATCGCCGAGACCGCATGCCGGCGGGCCCGGGCCTGGAGCGACGCCGGGCACCCGCCGATTTGCGTCGCGGTAAACCTCTCCGCGCGCCAGTTTCGCCAGGAGGACCTCGCCGAGCGCCTTGGCGCGATCCTGCGCACCACCGGGCTGCCCGCGGCGCGCCTCGAGCTGGAAATCACGGAGAGCATGGTGATGCGCGATCCCGACGCTGCCACGCTCACCATGAAGCGCCTGCGCTCCATGGGCATCCGCCTCTCCATGGACGACTTCGGCACCGGCTACTCGTCGCTGGGCGTTCTCAAGCGCTTCCCGATCCAGAGCCTGAAAGTGGACCGCAGCTTCGTTCGCGACCTGCCGCACAACAGCGACGATGTCGCGATCACGCGCGCGGTGATCGCCATGGCGCACAGCCTGCGCATGGAAGTGGTCGCCGAGGGCGTGGAGCACCAGGGCCAGTTCGACTCGCTGCTTCGCGAAGGCTGCGACCAGTTCCAGGGCTACTTCTGCCGGCCGCCGATGCCCGAGGCGGAGCTGCTGCGGTACTTCGAGGGCGAGCGCCGCACGGTGCGCGCGGTGGCCGGCGGCTAGACCGGCACTCCCTTTTCGCATCCTGGCGGGCCCCCGCGGAGTCGTGACCGCGCGCGAAGTCTCGGCGGGGACTGTCCCGGCTCCGGGTTCCGGAATAAGCTGCGGGCATTGGAAGAAGCGAAGAACGGGGGGAGGGATGAGCGCCAGCGGCACCGAGCATGTCGTTGCGCAGAGGTACTGGCCGTGGATCGCGTGCGTGCTGCTGGCGGTGTTCTTCGCGGCGCTCGCGTTGACGGCGATCTCCTGGGCGGTTCCCGCCATCGTGTTCACGTTCCTGGCGCTGGTAGGCCTCTGGGATTTCACGCAATCGAGGCAGGCGATCCGCCGCAACTACCCGGTCATCGCGCATTTGCGCTTCTTCTTCGAGTACATCCGCCCCGAGATCCGCCAGTATTTCCTCGAGACCGACCGCGAGGAGTCGCCGTTCTCGCGCGCGCAGCGCTCGATCGTGTACCAGCGCGCCAAGGGCGTGGTCGACAAGCGGCCCTACGGCACGCAGCTCGACCTCTACGAGCCGCACTACGAGTGGGTGAACCACTCCATCGCGCCCACCGATATCGCGAGCCACGACTTTCGCATCGGTTTCGGCGAGGGCAGCGTCGCCAAGCCGTACTCGGCCAGCGTCTTCAACATCTCCGCCATGAGCTTCGGCGCGCTCTCGGCCAACGCGGTGCTCGCGCTGAACGAAGGCGCGCGCCGCGGCAACTTCTACCACGACACCGGCGAGGGCTCGATCTCGAGGTGGCACCGCGAGCGCGGCGGGGACCTGGTGTGGGAGATCGGCAGCGGCTACTTCGGCTGCCGCGACGCGAACGGGCGCTTCGACGAGAAGCGCTTCGCCGAGAACGCGGCCAGCGACCAGGTGAAGATGATCGAAATCAAGCTCTCGCAGGGCGCGAAGCCGGGCCACGGCGGGGTGCTGCCGGGTGCGAAGGTCACGCTCGAGATCGCCACCGCGCGCGGCGTGCCGATCGGCGTGGATTGCATCTCCCCTTCGAGGCACTCGGCGTTCTCCACGCCCAGGGGCCTGCTCGACTTCGTCGCACGCCTGCGCGAGCTCTCGGGCGGCAAGCCCGTGGGCATGAAGCTCGCGATCGGACACCCGTGGGAATGGTTCGGCATCGTGAAGGCGATGGTCGAGACCGGCATCCTTCCCGACTTCGTGGTGGTCGATGGCGGCGAGGGCGGAACCGGCGCGGCGCCGCTGGAGTTCACGGACCACGTCGGCGCGCCTCTGCGTGAAGGCTTGATGCTGGTGCACAACTCGCTCGTGGGCGTGAACCTGCGCGACCTGATCCGCGTCGGCGCCAGCGGGAAGATCGTGACCGCATTCGACATCGCGCGCACCCTGGCGATCGGCGCCGATTGGTGCAACTCCGCGCGCGGCTTCATGTTCGCGCTCGGCTGCATCCAGGCGCAGGCCTGCCATACGGGTTTCTGCCCCACTGGCGTCACCACGCAGGATGCGAAGCGCATGCGCGCGCTGGTGATCCCCGACAAGGCGGAGCGCGTCTACAACTTCCACCAGAACACGCTGAAGGCGCTGAAGGAGCTGCTGTGCGCGGCCGGGCTCAACCATCCCTCGGAGCTCGGCCCCCAGCACGTGGTGCGCCGCGTGTCGTCCAACGAGGTGCGCTCGCTGGCCACGCTGCACCATTGGCTGAAGCCGGGCGAGTTGCATTCCAGCGTGCCGGATCATCCCGTGTACCAAGTCTTCTGGGAGTCGTCGCGCAGCGACAGTTTCGCCGCACCGGAAACGATTCTCAGCATGCGGACCGCAAAAACGCGTTGAAAGCTGTGAGATTCCTCACAGCGGGGAAAACTGCGCGGCGTAGGATGGTTTCAACGCCGGCATCGGCGTGCCCTCCTCGGAGGCGGTATGAAACGGGTCGCGATCGTCGTCGGTGTGGCCGCAGGACTCTGCGGGGCCCCGGGATTCGCTTTCGACATCGAACCTGGCTCGAGGCAGAAGGCAGTCGCAGCGGCCAGCGCCGCGGTGGCGCCGGTCATGGCGCCCGCGCCGACGCACAACCCGCTTCCCGATCTGCCCAACGGCATGGACGTGACCGGACGCGGCCTCTCGGGCGCGTGTACCGCCAGCGCCTCGGAGCTCTGCTACGACTACAGGGAGAGACGGCTGATCTACCGCCCGTCGCGCAACTGGATGCCGGAATTCAGCGGCCTCAAGGCCGAGCACATCTCGGTGCGCCGCGACGCGGTCGTCTTCAAGTACTCGTTCAGGTAGGCCCCCGAGCTTCCGGCACCCACCGGGTGGCGGCGCGAGACGGGGGTCGTGGCGCTGCGCGCCCTCAGGCTGAACTGGCGCATGGTCAGGCGGGCCGCCTGGTTTCCGTGATCAGGGTGGTGCGCAGTTCCGTGGCGATCATCAGGCAGCGCTCCTGGCTCTCGCCGGTGAAGGCAGCGCAGCGCTCCTTGTCCACGTCGTACTGCGCCTCGATGCGCATGATGCGCGCCGAGTGCTCGGATTCGACGGTGCCAAGATAGCGGGAATCCAGCTCCGCCATCCGCACCTTTTTCTCCGCGTTGATCTCGGCGTTGCACACCGCCTTCTCGTAGCCCGAAAGGCGCTTGCACACCACGGCGGAGACGCGTGCGTCGCCGTCGATTTGCGTGACGGCCGCCTGATAGTCGCGAACCGACATCAGCGAGGCCCGCGGCCCGTTGTCGACGGCTGCATACACCAGGGTTCCCGCCGCCAGGACGGCCACGCCGATGTTCGCGATGAGGGTGGCTTTTTTCATGAGCCCATCCTCGCGCCGACCGGTCCGGGGGTCTGTCGGATGTGGTGAAGCGGATGTCGTGCAGGCGCTGAATCCGCCATCGGAAGGCGCCTACTTGCGCCGCTTGCAACCCAGGCCCCTTGAGACAATACAATGGCGCCCGTGCCAACCAGGAATCCCGATTTCGGCTTTG
>JBKJYC010000429.1:0-7688 GCA_046715885.1 Usitatibacter sp. | reverse complement strand
GCCCGGACGAGTGCAGGATCGTGTTCGCCGAGGTCGTCACGCGCCTCATGAGCGAGTTCGAGCTCGAGCGCACGGTGATCCGGGGCGGGCAGCGGCGGAAGTAGAGCCGCGCGAGTGGCGGAGGGTGTGAGATTCGAACTCACGAGGGGCTTTCACCCCTGCCGGTTTTCAAGACCGGTGCCTTAAACCGCTCGGCCAACCCTCCCGCGGCGCTTGCCGTTGATTCTAAAGGATTTTTGTAGAAAGGGGCGGGAAGCATCTCTCGGTTCAGACCTTGAAACTGTCACCCTTCTCCCCTACTCTAATAGGGCGGTCGATTTCGACCGCCCCCTTCTGAAGAGGAAAACACAATGCAACCCCAAACCCCGATGACGGTGAACCCGGCCTCCACGCTGGCGCTCGGCCAGAACCGGGTCCTGCGCAACACGTACTGGCTGCTGGCGCTCTCCATGGTTCCCACGGTCCTGGGCGCGTGGATCGGCGTGGCCACCGGTTTCAACCTGTTCACGATGATGCATCCGGCGGTCGGCTTCATCCTTTTCTTCGCGATCGCGTTCGGATTCATCTTCGCCATTCAGAAAACCAAGGACAGCCCCGCGGGCGTGGCGGTCCTGCTGGGCTTCACGTTCTTCATGGGGCTGATGCTCTCCGGCATGCTCTCCATGGTGCTCGGCTACAAGAACGGCGCCTCGCTGATCGGGCTCGCCTTCGGCGGCACGGCGGCGATCTTCGCCGGCATGGCCTTCTGGGCCTCGACGATCAAGCGGGACCTGTCGGGGATGGGCAAGGTCCTGTTCATCGGCCTGATCATGGTGATCGTGGCGGCGTTCGCGAACATCTTCCTGCAGCTGCCGGGGCTGACGATCGCCATCTCCGTGATCGCCCTGGGCATTTTCTCCGCCTACCTGCTGTACGACCTGAACCGCATCATGATGGGCGGCGAGACGAACTACATCACGGCCACGCTGGCGGTTTACCTGGATGTCTTCAACATCTTCCAGAACCTGCTGATGCTGCTGGGCTTCTTCGGCGGCGAACGCGACTAAGCGCTTTCGCTTCCACGAAGGGCGGCTTCCGGGCCGCCCTTTTTTATTGCTTCTCGAAAAGCGCGATGGATTCGACATGCCCCGTGTGGGGAAACATGTTGACCACCCCGGCGCAGACGAGCCGGTAGCCCCTGGCATTCACCAGCAAGCCCGCGTCGCGAGCGAGCGTGGCCGGGCTGCAGGAGACGTAGGCGATGCGCGAAGGCCCGCGCTCGGGCAGCGCCTTGCAGATCTCCATGGCGCCGTCGCGTGGCGGGTCGATGAGGAGCTTGTCCATCGGGCCCAGCGCGGCGAGCGCGCCCGCGGCATCCTTGTAGAGGTCGAAGGCGATGAACTTCGCGCGCGATTCCAGCGCGTTGCGCTTCGCGTTGTCCTGCGCTCGCTGCACCAGGAACGGCGCGCCTTCCATGCCCACGACCTGCGCGCCGCGCGAGGCTAGCGCGAGGGTGAAGTTGCCGAGCCCGCAGAAGAGGGCGCCAACGCGCTCGCCTGGCCGCGGGTCCAGCAGGTCCACGGCGCGCTTCACCAGCACGCGGTTCACGCCCGCGTTCACTTGCGTGAACTCGGTCGGCCCGTAGCCGATCGAGAGGCCGAACTCCGGCAGACGGTAGTCCAGCGCCGGAGAAGTCATCGGGTAATACGGGTGCGCGGTTTCCGGCCCCTTGGGCTGCAGCCACCACTGGATGCGCGGGTGGCGATCGGCGAAATCACGCAGCTTCGCGGCGTCTTCCTCCGGCAGCGGGTCGAGGTGGCGCAGCACGAAGACGGTGACCTGCGCGCCCACGGCGAGCTCCAGCTGCGGGATGCGCTCGCGCATCTTCATCGACGTGAACAGCGCGCGCAGCTCCGGGACCAGGGCCGAGACTTCGGGCGGAAGCACTTCGCACGAGACGGTGTCGGCGACGAAGCTCGAGCGCTTCTCGTGGAAGCCCACCAGCACGCCGCCCTTCTTCGCCACGTAGTGCACGGAGAGCCGCGCGCGCGTCCGGTAGCCCCACGCCGGGCCCACCACGGGCGGCAGGATCATGCCGGGGCTCACCTTGCCGATGCGCTCGAGGTTGTCCTCGAGCACGCGCTGCTTCGCGGCGACCTGCGCCGCGGGCTCGATGTGCTGCATCGCGCATCCGCCGCACGCGCCGAAATAGCGGCAGCGTGGCGCCACGCGCTGCGAGCTCTCCTTCACCACGGCCGTGACCGTACCGAGGTCGAAATTTCCCCGGCTACGGCGCTTCGAGAATTCCACCGTCTCGCCGGTGATGCCCCCGTCGATGAAGGTGACCTTCCCCTCGACGTGCGCGACCCCGGCGCCCTCGTGGTCGACCGACTCGATGCGTGCCCGCATCAGGACTCGCACTCGACCTTGGGCGTGGAGAATACCTGCCGCTGGATCTGCTTGGTGACGCGCACGCCGCCCACGTCGTACAGGAGCGTGGCCTGGTTGCCGCCGTTGAACGTGAGCGTCATATTGCCGACCGGGGTCGACGTCGTGGCACCCCAGGGCACCGCGTTGAACGCGGGACCGCGCGTCTCGTACAGGATGCCGGTATAGACGCCCGGGGACGTGCGATTGCCCGAGGACATCACGTACCAGCGGCCCCTGCCGTCCGCGCCATAGGTGAAAAGCGTCGTGAAGAGAATGTCGCCCTGGTGCGCGATGTTGATGCCCCAGCCGTTCTCCGCCGGATTCCACCACAGGTCCTGGAAATTGAAGGCCCGGCTGCGGTCGAAATGCGACCAGGTGCACGTCGGCCGGGTCGAGAACTCCTGGCGCGTGAGGCTCTTCTGAACCTGCACGCCGTTCACGGAGTAGCTGAGCTGCATCGAGCTCGCCGAGCTGAAACTGATGGACATCGTGCCGACGTTCTGCACGCCGACCGCGCCCCAGGGCTGCGCGTTGAACACCGGGCCGGTGGTGCGCGCGAGATCGCCGCGGAAGCTGCCGTCGCCCTGGCGCACGCCGTTGGACATGACGAGCCACATCGGCGCGCCGTCGCTGTCGTAGGTGAAGAGCGTGGCGAACAGCGTGTTGCCCTGATGGTTCACGTTCAGGCCCCAGCCCGACTCGGACGCGTTCCACCACAGGGCGGTGAAATTCTCGGTGCCCACGTTGTCCGCGCGCAGTGTCACACTGTACGAGCCGGTGGCCGCCGGGTCCCAATGGGCGACGTGCAGGTAGTACGTTCCCGCGAACAGCACCGTCGACATTCCCATGTTCAGGTTGCCGTTCTGCGCGTCGTCGTTGGCGATCAGCGCCTCCCCGCGCGAGTCCAGGATCGTCCCCACGGTGTCGGTCGAGCCGGTGGTGAAGGCCGAGACGACCGTGGGCGCGCTCACGAAGAAGCGGTAGACGTCCACATCGCCCGGGTAGTTGATCTGCCGGGTGCCCAAATTGAGCTCCGGCGTGGCGCGCGCGTTCAGCGCCATGTCCGACTCGGAAGAGCCCGCGATCACGTTCGCCCACTCCTTCACCCGGTTGGGCGCGTCGTCCGCCCCCTGCGCGCCGGCGCCGATGAACTGCGCCATCTGCGGGTAGAGAACGTCGATGCGACCGAAGATGACCGCGGCCGAGGTGTTGGTGCAGCTCAGCTCGTCGTCCGCGGCGGAGGTGACGCCACGCAGCTGCAGTGTTCCGTTGGCGAGCGTGAAGAGGCCGCTGCCGGAGGAGCCCGGCTCGATCATGCCGCGGGTCATCCGCGCCCGGTACATGTCGTACGGGAGGTCGAAGTTGCGCGTCTCTCCCACGATCGTTCCGGTGGCCAGGCGGCTCGCGTCGCCGCGCGGGTGGCTCAGGTTCACCACCGCCGCATTGGTGGCGAGGCGCGTGGTGTTCATGGGCGCGAACGTCACGCCGGCCGGCGGCGACACGTTCATGAGCAGCAGCGTCATGTCCACGTTGTAGTTCGGGAACACGACCTGCATGCCGCCCGCCACCTGGATGTTGGCCGGGTCGAGAGTGCTTGCACCGCACGGCGCCTGCTCGAAGAACCACCGGCTGGTGATGCTCGCGGCGGCCGCGTCGTTGCCGATGCAATGGTTGGCCGTCAGCACATAGGGCGCCGGGCGCAGCGGTGTATCGACCAGGGTGGCGGAGCAGATGAAGGCACCGCCTGCGTCGATGAAGCTCAACTTCAGCAGCGATTTCTTGCGCTCGGCGATCGCCGCGTCGAGGGCGGCGTCGCCGGTGGAGCAGCTCGTGGAGACCGTGCAGGCGGCGGCCGCTTTGGCGAACGCTTTCTCGGTCATGTGCACTACTGCGCCGATGCGAAGCGCGGCGTCGGACGGCTGCACGCGGCTGAACACCTCGATCACTTGTGCCGGGCCATCGGTCCAGGGCGTCCACGCAAAGGGGCCCGACAGCGGATCGACGGGCATCGTTTCCACGGGCCCTTCACCCTGCGCACGCACTTCGACGGCGCCGGGGAGCGTGCCCAGATCCAGGCGCACTCGGATGCCCTGCGCGCCTTCGGAGCTCGCACGCGCTCGCGCCTGGTAACCGCCCGCGACGGGCTCCCACGCTCCGAGAGTCACGGACTTAGGGAGCGCGCGCACGAGGCCGTTCTGGTGGCGTCCATTCGCATCGGGACCGAACGCCACCTTGGGTAGCGGCCCGAGCGCGACGGCATCGTGGATCGGCGCGGCCACGGCTGCCCCCACGGCCCCCAGGAATCCCGCGAGCAGCAGGCGTTTCATGTTTTTTGCAAGGAATTTCATGGGGTTATGTTAGCATGCGCGTGGCCCTACCGAGAACGTCCGAAGCGCATTCCCGCCTGACGGATGTAACCGAAATTTGATCAATTTCTGCTCCGCCTGCGGCTCCGCCGTCTCCCAGCGCGTCCCCCCCGGCGACAACCGCCCGCGCGCCGTCTGCGATGCCTGCGGCCACATCCAGTACCTGAACCCCAAGATCGTGGCCGGATGCCTGCCCGTGTGGGGCGAGCGCATCCTGATGTGCAAGCGCGCCATCGAGCCGCGCCACGGCAAATGGACGCTGCCCGCGGGATTCATGGAGAACAACGAGACTGCCGCGGAGGGTGCGGCACGCGAGGCGCTGGAAGAGGCCAACGCCAGGGTCGAGATCACCGACCTCTACACGGTGTACTCGATCCCGCACATCAGCCAGGTGTACATGATGTTCCTGGCGAAACTCCTCGATCCCGACGTCTCGCCGGGCGCGGAGAGCCTCGAGGTGAAGCTCGTCGCCGAGGAGGAGATCCCCTGGGACGAGCTCGCCTTCGCGATGGTTCGCCTCACGCTCCGGAACTACCTGCAGGACCGCAAGACCGGAATCTTCATTCCCCGAGTGGGCGACATCCGCCCGCCCGAGCGCTGAACCCCACGCGCAGGACTTCGTCCTCGGCGATCACGTACACCTGGTCTCCCTCCCTCGGTTTGACGACCGCCGTGCCGGTGAACGCCCCGAATGCGGGCAGCACGCCGACCTTTCGCGAGAACCAGAAGCAAGGCAGCTTGAAGGATCCGCCCGCGTCGGCGAGGCGCACGGCGGGATGGATATGGCCCGCGAGGACGTAGCCGCCGCGCACCGCCTCGGGATGGTGGTTGGCGATGAACGGCCCGAACGCCACGCCCTCGTCGATGCACGCGATGCGCCACTCCTCGCACGGGTCGCCCGCATGCACGTCGTGGTTGCCGCGCACGAGCACCAGCTCGAGGGTGCGGTGGTGCTCCCTCCACGCGCCGAACGTCGCTTCCGTGGCGGGAGCCTTCGCGGCCCTGGCATGCAGGAAATCGCCGAGGAACACCACGCGCTTCGCTCCCGTCGAGAGGACCGCGGAGGCCAGGCGCTTCACGTTGTCGGTGGTGGTCCCCGAGGGCATCGGGATTCCCGCGCTGCGCAATGCGGCCGCCTTGCCGAGGTGGAAGTCAGCGATGAAGAGCGTCTTCTCCCGCAGCCAGTACATCGCCTTCTCGGGAAGCAGCGCCAGGCGCTCGCCGGCGATGGTGCAGTCGATCATAGGAGGTTCAGTTGGGCGCCGGTCTCCACCGGGGTGG
The DNA here is from genome assembly GCA_046715885.1 of Usitatibacter sp. Lineage (GTDB taxonomy): Bacteria > Pseudomonadota > Gammaproteobacteria > Burkholderiales > Usitatibacteraceae > Usitatibacter. The sequence goes on along the minus strand of JBKJYC010000429.1, from coordinate 1,632 downwards.
CGTCCCCGCCCGTGGGCGGCGCGGCCTTGTCGAATTCCATCTGCATGCGCCGCACGCGGTCGGCGAGCTTCTCGCTGGTGAGCTTCTCACGAAAGCGCCCGACCATGATGGGGAAAGCGAAGGGCGATGGCTTGTGCGTCTGGCGGATCACCACCGGCGTCTTCGCGATGCGCCGCAGCCCATCGGTGAGGCGCGAGAATTCGAGCTGCCGCTCGAGCACCTCGCGCTCCGCCTGGCCCAGCAGCGGGTTCTTCGGGTCCCAGCGCGCGAAGACTTCCCAGATGAGGCCGCTGGTGGCCTGCACCTGCCGGCCCTCGAACGGATAGAAAAAGATGTGATGGCCCTCGCGCGTCTCGGTCTGCTCCACCAGCAGCTCGTGGCGCTTCGGCACGCGCGACCATGCGTGCTGGAGCTTCAGCAGGCGCGACACCGCCTTCATCTCCGGCTCGTTCTCGCGGCCCTCGATGTGCAGCTCGAGCAGCTCGCGGATGCCGTCCGACACCTCGCTCGAAAGCGGGCACTTGCCACCGTCCCAGCGCCGGACCATTGCTGCGCCCGGCTTTGCCGGTCGAACGTAGGCCGTCATCTCCTCCATGCGCACGAGTTCCAGCGCGTGACCGGCGAAGATGAAGGCGTCACCGCGCGAAAGGCGCGCGATGAACGACTCCTCCACCGTGCCCAGGCGCTTGCCGCGCATGTAGCGCACGTTCACGGACGCATCGGAGACGATGGTGCCGATCGACATCCGGTGGCGACGGGCGATCAGCGGCTTCATCACGCGATGGATGCCGTGCTCGTCGCGCTCGACCTTCTGGTAGTCCGGATATGCCTTCAGCGCATCGCCGCCGCGCGTGACGAAATCGAGCGCCCAGGACCACTCGGCGTCCGTGAGGTCGCGAAAGGCCCGCGCCGACTTCACCTCCGCCTTCATGGCTTCCTCCTCGAAGCCTTCGCCCACCGCGATGGTGACGAGGTGCTGGGTGAGGAGATCGAGCGGCCGCTCCACCGGCATGCGCGCCTCGATGCGGCCCGCGAGCGCGGCGCGGCGCGCTGCGGCGGCCTCGACGAACTCGAGCGCATGGGAAGGTACGCAGGTGACGCGGCTCGCCTGACCCGGCGCATGGCCCGAGCGCCCGGCGCGCTGCAGCAGGCGCGCCACACCCTTGGGGCTGCCGATCTGCAGCACCTGGTCCACGGGCGAGAAGTCCACGCCGAGGTCGAGGCTCGAGGTGGCGACCACGGCCTTCATGCGCCCTTCCTTCAGGCCCTGCTCGACATAGCGGCGCACATCGGCGTCGAGCGAGCCGTGGTGCAGGCCGATGATGCCGGCCCAGTCGGGACGCGCCTCGAGCAGGCCCTGGTACCAGATCTCCGCCTGCGAGCGCACGTTCGTGAACACCAGCGTCGAGTTGGCGCCCTCGATCGCCTTGACCACGTCGTCGAGCATGACCAGGCCCAGGTGTCCAGCCCACGGGAACCGGTCCACCTCGTCGGGGATGAGCGTGTCCATGATGACCTTCTTGTCCGTCACGCCGCGGACGATGCGCCGGGTCGGGATCGGATCTGGCACCAAACGGTCCAGCGCCTCCTCGAGGTTGCCCAACGTGGCCGACAGGCCCCACACCCGCAGGC
>JBKJYC010000428.1:0-4749 GCA_046715885.1 Usitatibacter sp. | reverse complement strand
GCCGGCCCCCTCGGCGACCACCACTGCCACCTCGCCGCCGGCTCCCGCGCCCACCGCCGCGCCGGCTACCTCCACCTCGCCGCCCGCACCCGCGCCCCACGTATCCCATGCAGCCCCCGCGCCCGCGGGCGGCGGCACACCGATACGCGATGCCGCGATCCAGGTGCTCTCCGGGGCCGCCGCGGGACGCACTCTGGACCTCACCAAGAACCTCACGACCATCGGCAAGCCGGGCTTGCAGGTGGCCGTGATCACGAAACGGCCCAACGGCTACTTCATCACCCACGTCGAGGGGACCACTTATCCCACCCTCAACGGGGCGTCGCTGGGCGGGCAGGCGCACATGCTCGGCGACCACGACCTGATCGAGATCGCAGGCGTGAAGATGGAGTTTTTCTACAAGCCCTGATCGCCCCGGGCCCGGTGCCGCATGGGACGCCGGATCCTGCACGGAAAAACTGTGGCGTGGCGCACACCATCGCGCCCCGGTTTCCCCGATAATCGGCAGATGCGGATCCGGGTACTGGGCTGCAGCGGCGGCATTGGCGGAAGCCTTCGCACGACGGCGCTGCTCGTCGACGACGATGTCCTGATCGACGCGGGCACCGGAGTGGGCGACTTGCCGCTGGAAAGCCTCGCGAAGATCGATCACATCTTCGTCAGCCATTCGCACCTGGACCACGTGACCAGCATCCCTTTCCTGGTCGACTCCGTGTGCTGGATGCGCGGCAGCCCGATCATCGTCTACGGCATCCCGGAGACGCTCGACATCCTGAGGGCGCACCTCTTCAACTGGAAGATCTGGCCCGACTTCACGCAGATACCCGATGGCGACAATCCGTTCATGATCTACCGCGAGATCCAGCCCGGGGAGCCGGTGGAGTTGAACGGACGGCGTTTCACCGCCTTCCCGGCGAACCACACGGTGCCGGCGGTGGGCTACGCGGTCGAGAGCAGCCGGGCGTCGCTGGTCTACAGCGGCGACACCGCCCCCAACGACGCGCTCTGGGCGGTGGTGAACGGGATCAAGAACCTGAAGTACCTGATCATCGAGACGGCCTTCTCGAACAAGGAGAAGGACATCGCGATCGCTTCCAAGCACATGTATCCCAGCCTGCTCGCCCAGGAGCTGGAGAAGATGCACGGGCGGCCCGAGATCTTCATCACGCACTTGAAGCCGGGCGAAGGGGCGCTCACCATGAAGGAGATCAATGAGCACGCCGGCCGCTGGCGCCCCCGGATGCTCGAGAACAACCAGGAATTCTTGTTGTAGGACCCACTTCCCAGGCAGGTGCACCCATGAGCGCAGTCCTCGAACCCAAGATGCAATCCTCGGCGAACGTCGCCGACATGAGCGCGAAGCTCGCGTTCTCGAAGAAGATCCAGGTGGTCACCAACCGGATCCATTCGACCGCGAACGTGGACGAGATCATCCTCGACGTCTCGCGCGACATCTGCCAGCTCTTCGAAGCCGACCGCATGACGGTCTACGTGACCAGCGAGGACGCCGGCTCCATCGTCTCCAAGGTAAAGACGGGGCTCAACTCGTTCAAGGACATCAAGCTGCCGATCTCGGAGTCCTCGCTGGCGGGCTACTGCGCGCTGAACAAGCGCCACATGAACATCAAGGACGTCTACGACGACGCCGAGCTGAAGCAGTTCTCCGCCAACCTCACGTTCCTGAAGGCGGTGGACCAGCGCACCGGCTACCGGTCCAAGCAGATGCTGATCGCGCCCATCCTGGGCGGGGATTCGGGCACGGAGCTGATGGGCGTGCTCCAGCTGATCAACAACCTTGCAGGCCAGCCGTTCTCCTCGCTCCACGATGAAGGCGTGGCGGAGCTCGCCAAGACGCTCGCCATCGCGTTTCGCGTGCGCCAGCAGATGCCGGGGTCGATCTCGTCGAAATTCGAGTACCTCGTCGTCGACAACGTGATCGCCGCGGCCGAGCTCGAGCTCGCCACGCGCACCGCGCGGCGCAAGAACAAAAACGTGGAAGACATCCTGGTCGAGGAATTCCAGGTGAAGCCCGCGGCCATCGGCGCGGCGCTGGCGAAGTTCTTCAGCTGCGAGTACGAGCCGCACAAGCCCGACCGCATCAAGCCGCCCGACCTGCTGAAGAACATCAAGCGCGACTACGCCGAGGCCAACCACTGGATCCCGCTCGAGGATTCCAAGGCGGGCGTGGTCGTGATGTCCACCGATCCGGAGCGCGTGCGCAACTCGCGCATGGTGGAGAACGTGTTCCCGCGCTCCAAGGTGGTGTTCAAGGTGACCACCGAGCGCGACTTCAAGCTCACGCTGGACCAGTACTTCGGCGTCGAGGGCAGCTCCAGCGGAGGGGAGTCGATCGGCGACCTGCTCTCCAGCCTGGACGACGAGGAGGACGGCCTTCTTGGCGCCGCTTCGGCGGATGACGTCTCGGCGGCCGCGGACAACGAGCTGGTGAAGCTCGTGAACAAGATCATCGTGGATGCGTATCACCAGGGCGCATCGGACATCCACATCGAGCCGCTGCCGGGCAAGGGCAAGACGGGCGTTCGCTTCCGCAAGGACGGCTCCCTCGGGCCCTACATCGAGGTTCCGGCCTCCTACCGCTCGCCGCTGGTTACGCGCCTGAAGATCATGTGCGACCTGGACATCTCGGAGAAGAGGAAGCCCCAGGACGGCAAGATCAAGTTCAAGAAGTTCGGCCCGCTCGACATCGAGCTTCGCGTCGCGACCATCCCTACCGCCGGCGGCGTCGAGGACGTGGTGATGCGCATCCTCGCGGCCGGCGAGCCCATTCCCCTCGACAAGCTGGGCGTGCTGCCGTCGAACATGGAGCGGCTCAAGGCCGCGGTCTCCAAGCCCTACGGCCTGTTCTTCGTCTGCGGTCCCACGGGTTCGGGCAAGACGACCACGCTGCACTCGGTGCTGGGGTTCCTCAACCGGCCCGAGACCAAGATCTGGACCGCGGAGGACCCGGTCGAGATCACGCAGAAGGGGCTGCGCCAGTGCCAGGTGAATCCGAAGGCGGGGTTCACCTTCGCCACGGCGATGAAATCGTTCCTGCGCGCCGACCCGGACATCATCATGGTGGGCGAGATGCGCGACAAGGACACGACCTCCATCGGCATCGAGGCCTCGCTCACGGGCCACCTGGTGTTCGCCACGCTGCACACGAACTCCGCGCCCGAGTCGATCATCCGCCTGCTCGACATGGGCATGGACCCGTTCAACTTCGCCGATGCGCTGCTGGGAATCCTCGCGCAGCGCCTCACGAAGCGGCTGTGCAAATGCAAGGAGGCGTACACCCCGAGCCAGGACGAGGTGAAGCACTTCCTGCAGGAGTATTGCGAGGAACTGAAGCACACCGACGAGTTCAAGAAGGACCTGAACGCCGGCTACAAGAAGGTGTTCGACCGCTTCCAGAAGGACTACGGCCTCGGCAAGCCCGACTACGTTTTGTACAAGCCCAAGGGCTGCGACATCTGCGGCGGCAGCGGCTACAAGGGCCGCCTCGGCCTGCACGAGCTGATGGTGGGAACGGACGCGGTGAAGAAGCTGATCCAGGAGCACGCGCGCGTGGCGCAGCTCTTCACCCAGGCGCTCGCCGACGGCATGGTCACCCTCAAGATGGACGGCATGGAGAAGGTGCTGCAGGGCACCACCGACATGCTGCAGGTCAGGGCGGTCTGCATCAAGTGACGCCGGGCGGCCCCTCCGGCAGCGCGGTCATCCCCGGAACCTCCGCGGCTCAGACCGCGCGCATGCCCAAGGATTTCGCGCGCGCCCTCGAGGCGCATTTCCTCTCCAAGCTCGAGTACCTGAACGCGATCGGCATCGCGCTCTCGCAGGAGCGCGACATCCATACGCTGCTGGAGACGATCCTCGTGGCCGCGAAGAACCTCACACGCGCCGACGGCGGCACCCTTTACCGGCTGATCGACGACAAGCTCCAGTTCGAGATCGTGCGCACCGACAGCCTGTCCATCGCCATGGGCGGCACTTCGGGCAACCCCGTGCCTTTCTACCCGATCCCGCTGCACGACCTGGAGGGCAAGCCCAACAACACGATGATCGCCGCCTACGCGGCCCTGAACGACCGCACGGTCAACATCGAGGACGCCTACACCGAGGAGGGCTTCGACTTCTCGGGCACGCGCAACTTCGACAAGCGCACCGGCTACCGCTCCACGTCCTTCCTCACCGTCCCGATGAAGGACCACGAGGGCGACATCATCGGGGTGCTGCAACTGCTGAACGCCACCGACCCGGCAAGCGGGCGCGTGACCTCGTTCACCGAGGAGGACCAGCGGCTCGCCGAGTCGCTCGCCTCGCAGGCCGCCATCGCCCTCACCAATCGGCTCCTCATCCAGCAGATGGAGGTGCTGTTCGAATCGCTGATCGAGCTGATCAACACCGCCATCGACGAGAAGAGCCCCTACACCGGCGGCCACTGCAAGCGCGTGCCCACGCTCACGATGATGCTGGCCGAAGCCGCGCATGTCGCCCAGTCCGGGCCGCTCGTCGACTTCCGCATGTCGGAGAAGGACCGCTACGAGCTCAAGATCGCGGGCCTGCTGCACGACTGCGGCAAGATCACCACGCCGGTGCACGTGGTCGACAAGGCCACCAAACTGCAGACCATCTATGACCGCATCGACCTCGTGTCCACGCGCTTCGAGGTCCTCAAGCGCGAGGCCGAGGTGGAGATGCTGCGCGCCAAGCTGCGCGCGGCCGAGGCCCATGACGAGGAGAGCGCCC
>JBKJYC010000427.1:0-2985 GCA_046715885.1 Usitatibacter sp. | reverse complement strand
TCGCTGCACCTCGCGCCTAGCATCCATCCGCATCTGCAGCAACGCACGTCCCCGGGAATCGATCAGACCCTCCCTAGCGGCTCCAGTAGGCCTTGAGCGAGCGTGGCACCTGGCGCAGGATGCCGGCCGCGCCCTCGGCCTTCAGGAATGCCGCGAAGGCCTGGGCCACCTGGGGCAGCTGCTTGCCGTGCCGGTGCACCGTGAACCACTGGCGGCGCACCGGGAAATCCGCGATGTCGAGCACGACGAGCCGGCGCGCCTCCACCTCGAGGCCGATCGCGTGCGCGGACATGAAGGCGATCCCGAAGCCCGCGGACGCCGCCTGCTTGATGGTCTCGTTGCTCGCCGCCTCGATCACGATGTCGGGCCGGATGCGCGCACGCCTCAGCGTCTCGTCCATCACCCCGCGCGTGAGCGAGCCCTGCTCGCGAGCGATGAAGGGCTCGCGCGCGAGGGCGCCCAGCGCGAGGCGTCGCGACTGCGCGAGCGGATGCCCCGGCGCGGCGATCATCACGATGGGGTTGATGGCGAATTCGGTGGCGTGGAACTCACCCTCGCCGGGAGGCTGCGCCATCACGCCCAGGTCGACGAGGTTGCGGTCGAGCCGCCGCAGCAGCTCCTCGCGATTGCACACGGCGAGCGCGACGTGCACGCCCGCGTGACGCGCGCAGAAGGCTTTCAGCAGGGTCGGGAAGAAATAGTCCGCCGCGCTGATCACGCCCACATTGAGCAGGCCCCCTTCCACGCCCCGCTGCGCGGCGAACTCCTCTTCCAGGGCGCGCAACTGTTCCAGCATGGCGGAGGCCGCCCGCAGCATCGCCGCGCCCGCGGCGGTGAGATAGACGCGCTTGCCCAGCCGCTCGAAGAGCCGCAGGCCCGCGTGGCGCTCGAGCTGCGAAATCTGCAGCGACACGGCAGGCGCGGTGAGGTGCAGCTCGTCGGCCGCGCGCGCGAACGACAGGTGCGCGGCGGCGCTGGCGAACACGCGCAACTGGCGGATGGTGGCGTAACGCATGCGGCATAGGTTAGCAAACCGGTAACCCAAAGCAAAGAAAGATTAACTATCACTTATCCATCCCCGGGATTAGAATCGATTCGTGGCGGCCTTGGGGCCGCGCGGCTGCCAAGGAGAACCGGCGATGGACATGACGCCCCCGAATCCTGAAAGCCCGACCATCGACGCCGGGGCCCTGGCGGAGGCCCTGAGCGTGCTCGGGCTGCTCTACGGCGCGCGCGCTGCCCTCGAGAGCGCCGCGGCCGGCGCGGCCAGCGAGCGCGAGGCCGTGCGCACCTTCATTCACAGCGAGCGGCCACACCTGCTCGCGACCTACGAGATCGACACTCTGGTGTCGCTCGTCATGGCCGCGCGGGCGCGCAATGCCCGCGCGCCAGCGTCGATCGAGCAATTCACTCCGGCTTGAAGCCCCGCTCCCTCCGGCGGGGCTCCCGGCCATGAGAATCTGCATCGTCGGCGCCGGCGCCATCGGCGGGCTGCTCGGGGCACGGCTCGCGGCGAGCGGACGGCGCGTGACCCTGGTCGCGCGCGGCCCCCACCTCGAGGCCATCCGGCGCGACGGCCTCACCCTCGTGGAGCGCGACGGCTCGCGCAACGTCCATCGGATCGCGGCGGTCGCCAGCATCGCCGAAGCGGGCGTTCAGGACGTGGTCATCCTCGCCACCAAGGCCATGCAGCTCGAGCCGATCGTGGCCGGGCTTCCCGCCGTCTTCCACCCGGAGACGGCCGTCGTGCCGATGCAGAACGGTATTCCGTGGTGGTACTTCCAGCGCCATGGAGGGCCGCACGACGGACGGCGCATCGAGGCCGTGGACCCGCACAACGTGATCGGTTCCGCCATCGGCGCGGAGCGGATCGTGGGCTGCGTCGTCTATCCCGCCGGCGAGATCCGCTCTCCCGGGGTGGTGCGCCACGTGGAAGGCGACCGCTTCGCCCTGGGCGAGCCGGACGGCAGCGTGAGCCCGCGGGTCGAAGCGATCGCGGCGCTCTTCACCGGCGCCGGCCTCAAGGCGCCGGTCCTCACCGACATACGCTCGGAGATCTGGCTCAAGCTCTGGGGCAATCTCACGTTCAATCCCATCAGCGCTCTCACGCGCGCCACGCTGGACCGCATCTGCGAGGAGCCGCTCACGCGGGCGCTGGCGGCCTCGATGATGACCGAGGCCCAGGCGGTCGCGGCGAAGCTCGGCATCACGTTCCGCGTCTCGCTCGAGCGGCGCATCGAGGGCGCGGCACGCGTTGGCGGCCACAAGACCTCGATGCTCCAGGACATCGAGGCCGGCCGCGCCACGGAGATCGACGCGCTGCTGGGCTCGGTGATCGAGCTCGCGCGCCTGACCGCAACCCCGGTTCCCCACATGGACGCCGTCTTCGCCTGCTCGCGGCTGCTCGAGCTCACCGTCCGCCGCGCAGACGTTTCCGTAGCCCCCTGACGGGGAGCGCGATGTTCGATTCCGCCGACGCACTTTCCCGGGCCCGAGCTGATGGCGATGGGTCCGAACGGCGCCACCTGCAACCCACTCTGGAGGCATGACGATGGCCGGACGCAATTTCCTCTTCGTACCGGGGCCGAGCAACGTCCCGGACCGCGTGATGCGATCGATGGTGGTCGCGATGGAGGACCATCGGTCCTCGCGCTTCCCGGATCTCACGCGCACGCTGTTCCCCGACCTGATGCGCGTCTTCGGGTGCGCCGAGGGGCAGGCCTTCATCTTTCCCTCCACGGGCACCGGCGGCTGGGAAGCCGCGCTCGCCAACACGCTCTCGCCCGGCGACCGGGTGCTGGCGCCTCGCTTCGGCCAGTTCAGCCACCTGTGGATCGACATGATGACGCGCCTCGGCCTGAAGGTGGACGTGCTCGAAGTCGAATGGGGCGAAGGCGCTCCGGAGGATCGCATCCGCGCGGCGCTGGCCGCCGACAAGGATCACGGCATCAAGGGCGTGATGATCGTGCACAACGAGACCGCCAC
>JBKJYC010000426.1:0-5109 GCA_046715885.1 Usitatibacter sp. | reverse complement strand
GCCGAAGGCCGAGCAGGCCAAGCCGCGCCGCATCGCCGTTCGGGCGGAGTGAGAAGATCGGCCCGGCGGCGGCCGCTATTGCCGCCGGGCCGGTTATACGTGTCCGCGGCCGGCCTGGTATAACCCGATGCCCGCAAACTCCTCGAGGGCCGCGGGATGGTCGACGAGCAGCTCCCGCATTTCTCCCGCCGACTTGCGGAGGTGGCTGCGGACGGAGGTCGGCGTTTTCTTGAAAGCGTCTTCCAGGCTGCCGGGCTGTCTTTCGGAGAGCGCCGCCGCCAGCGTTGCCGCCTGCCGCAAGTCCTTGTCGCTCTTCTGGGGTCGGCCCGCGCGCAGTTGCGCAACGACCATCTTGTGCAGGGCCATGCGTTCCGGCAGGGGCACGCGTACGAGTGCACACCCGATTCGAGAGATCACGGCGCCGGGCTGCGATTCCGCGACAAGATATCGAAAGTAGGGAAGCGCTGTGGCGTGCGCCTTCAACTCCGGGACGAGCTGGGTAGACGCCTCCTTCCCGTCGGTGGGCACCAGGAGGTCGACCGTAAATCGCGACCGGCCCTTTTCCTTGTATTTGAGCGGGGGGTCGCGGGGGTCGAAGTTCGGGACCGCGACGAAGTCGACGCCTGACTGCCGAATGACTTCGAGGAACCCGCCCTCGGGAACGCCCTCGATCGCAAGCTTCGTGGGGCGGGCAATGTCGATGTCCTCGGTCGGAAACCCGGACGCGCGGATGCCGAGGCGGTTCGCGATGACCTCGAAGGCGTGTGTTCCGACCAGGAACCCACCGCCGGAGAAGATTCCGCAATTGCTGATGGTCGCGATCACGGAATAGGGCTTGGGGTCCACCGCCGCGTAGCCCTCGCGGACAAGGAGCCGGACCGACTCGATCGTGTCACGGGCTTCGGCGATCGCGTCCCTCGCGGCTTTCGCGGCGACATCCGCTTTGTCGTCACCCACGGGCCCGGCCAGGTAGGCTTCGCTGCGCTTGCCGTCAGGGCCGTACCGCTGGAGCGCGTAGTAGCGAAATCCGCCTGCATTGGTGCGTTCGAGGACGCTTCCCGGCGTGGCCAGGGGAGCACGCGCCTGCGCGACCGCGTGGTTCTCGATGTCGGCGAAGGTGGCCGCGAGCCCGCGGGAGTGGAAGGTAAAGAGCCTGGCCATGGCGAAAGAATCCAATGTATCCGCTATGGACCAATTCTAACGGATACACTTTGTATCCGTCAAAGTCAGAATCTGGCGGATACAGCGCCGTGACACCCTACGACGCGGTCAGCCTGCCGAGCAGCACATCCACCAGGTCCTGCCCGTCGCCCGGGGCCTTGAGGCGGTGCTGGCGCAGGACCTCCACCAGTTGCGGCACGGCGATCGTGCGCAGGTCGGAGCGGATGAAGATCTCGGCAACAGCGCGCTGCACGGCCGGGTAGCTGGTCGTCGCGAACAGGCGCGAGAGCTCGCCCAGGGTCTCGTGGTCGCTCACGTGATGGCGGGCGAGGGTCTCGAGCGCGCGCACCTGCGCGCCGGAGCCCTTCATCTTCGCGATGTCGAGCGCCAGGCGGTGCAGCTCGGTGGGATCGGTGATCGGGCGATGTCGAAGGTAGGCTTGCGCCACCTGCACGTCGCTTTCGTCCGTGCTCGCGAGGGCTCGCAGCACGCGGGCGCGACCATCCTCGCTCCCGAGGCAAGCCATCGCCGCGGCATGGGCGGGCTTCTTCGCGGAGGGCCTTGCGTCGCGCACCCGATGCAGCGCGGGGTCGAGCTCCCTCTCCTTGTTCAGCGCGCAGATCATCTCCACCTCGCTGAAACCCACGGCATCGCTGGCGAGCACATCCTTGATCAGGTGGCCCAGCTCCGCCTGGCGCTCCTGCGCCGTCAGCCAGCCGACCGTGCGGGCAAGGGCGATCATGCGAGCGCGCAGCGCCGGATCTTCCGTCTCGCGCGTCAAGGCGACGTAGCGGTGGCGTGCCGTCCGATCGACGGCCATCTCCGCGAGCGCGCCGGCGATCGCCGGATCCTGGCGCTCGGCGGCGCCCATGCCCGCGAAGAATCTCTCCGCGTGATCGAACGCAATGCGCGCCTGCGGCATGTCGCCCGCCAGCGAGCGGTGCACGATGCGCAGCTTGTCCGCCCGGGTCACCCGGTCGTCGTAGAGCCGGCAGGACTGCGCGCGCTGGTCTGCATCGGGATCGGACTCGCGCAGGCCGTTCGTCACCACCATGCTGCTGGGCGCGAAGAGCTTCACCAGCCTGGAGCTGACGCGCCCGCTGCCGATCTGCGCGTTTGCACCCGAGCGGAAGTAGCCCTTCAGCATCGGTCCTGCCACCCGCCCATACGGTGCCAGCGATGAAAAACCGTAGATCACCGGCACGTTCGGGAACACGCGGCGCATGCGGTCGCGCGCGTTCTCGGCATTGCGCTCGCTCAACGCGCGCGCGAAGCGCTCGGCGTCGGCGCGCGGCTGCCCGGCGCGCATCAGCCCACGCACGATCTCGGGCGAGGCGCTGAACACCGGCTCGGGCTTGAGCGTGTCGCATCCGAAGAGATACACCTCCTTCAGCTGCGAGAAGAGGTCCGGGCAACTGTCGCTGCAGGCAACCCGCTCCACCTCGTCGATGGGCAGGGTCTCGTTGTTCTGCGGCTTGGAGGAGTAGAACTCGGTGCCGGCGAAGTGCCCGGAGACCACCAGCACGTCGCATTTCACGCCCTTGCGGCAGGACGACGCGAGCCAATCCTGGCGACCGCGCTCGACCAGCTCGACGAAATCGTACTTGTCCTTCGGGAGGAACTCGCGGAACGCCTCGCGCTCGTCGGCGGAATTGACGGTGACCGTGCACACGGTCTTGCGCTCGGCGTGGGCCGGGCCGGCGGCCATGACGACCATGGCGACGAGGAAGGCGAGTGTGCGAGCGGCGGTCATCGCCGGGGCGCAGAATGAGGCCCGTCGAGGATAGCGGAAAAAGTGACAGCCCCCGCTATGAAGTCCCTACATTTGCAATGGCGACGTTCGCCGGCGTTTCTGCCTGCAGGCGACGGATCACCTTGTCGATGAGATCCTCGCCCGTAGCCGGTGCCTTCAGCCGGTTACGCTGTAGGACAGCCACTACGCTCGGCACCGCGATGGCCTTCGTGTCGGAGCGGATGAAGATCTCCGCGATCGCGCGCTGCACGGCTGCCGAGGTCGCGTCGGCGAACGCCTGGACCAGCTCGCGCAGCACCGCACCGTCCTTGATGTTCAGCCTGCCTAGCGCATCCAGCGCCCTCACCTTCGCGCCCGAGCTCGGCATGCGCGCAACGACTTTCGCCACGTCGCGCAGCTCGCTGGAATCCGAGATCGGCCGGTGGAGCAGGTAGGCCTGGGCCACCTGTACGTCCTTCTCATCGGGGCTGGCGAGCGCGCGCAGTACCTGGCCGTGCGCCTCGCGATCGCCCAGGCAAGCCAACGCTGCCGCAGTGGTGGCCTTGGAACGCGACGGCGCTTTCACGCGCGCCAGGTCGCCATCGAGCTGGCGGTCCCCATTGAGCGAGCAGATCAGGTCCACTTCCGCGAATCCCATCGCGTTGCTCGCCAGCACGTCGTTGACCATCGCGATCGTCTCGGTGCGCTGGCCGGCCGGCGACAGCCATCCCAGGTTGGCCGCCAGCGATATCATGCGGGCGCGCATCGCCGGCTGGCGCGCGTCACGCGCCAAGGCGAGGTACTGGTCGCGCGCGCCGTCGTCGGCGGAGATCTCGGCCAGCGCCTGCGTGAAGGAAGGGTCCTGGCGCTGCGCCTCGATGAGCGAGCCCATGAGACTCTCGATGCGCGCGAAGTAGCCGCGCGCTTCGCGCATGTCGCGCTTCATCATCGAGTGGATCATGCGCAGTTTCTTCGCCGCGGTGAGCCGCTCGTCGTAGAACTGGCAGACCCGTTGGCGCTGCTGGCTCTCGCCCTCGGCGACGCCGCGCGTGGTGACCATGGAGTTGCGCGCGAACACCGAGAGCAGCCTGGAGTTGGTACGGCCGCTGCCGATGGGCCCGCCGCCGCCGTCGAAATAGCGGTTGATCAGCATCCCCGCCGTCGGCCCCACCGGCGCCGAGGAGGAGAAGCCATAGATCACGGGTACGCCCGCGAAGATGCGGCGCATGCGGTCGCGCCCGCTCTCGCCGTACGACGACGCATATTTCGATGCGTCGGGATTGAGGCTCTCGCAGCCGAAGAGGTAGACCTCCTTCAAGCGCGAGAAGAGCGCCGGGCACGAGCCGCTGCACGAAGCGCGCTCGAGCTCGTCGACGCCCAGGTGGTCGTCCTTCTGCAGGTTATCCGAGTAGAACGTGTCGCCGGCGTTGAAGTGGCCCGAGACGACGATCACGTCGCACTGGATGCCCTTCTGGCATGACGAGCGCAGCCAGTCGGGCCGGCCCTTCTCGATCAGCTCGACGAACTCGTACTGGTCCTTCGGGAGGCGCGCGCGGAACGTGTCCTTCTCGTCCGGCGAGTTGACGGTGATGGTGCAAACGGTCTTTTTCTGCGCGTGCGCGTGCGCGCCGAAGAGGGCGGCGAACAAGGCGGACAGCAGGATAATTCCGGGGAACCGAGGCATGGACCACACCAGACCGTGAGTACGGTCGAGTGTGGTTGTTCAGGCTCGAGATAGCTGCCGGTGTGCGGCAGCAGGGCGAGTCAGCGAACGCTGACCCGCTGTAGGGCTTTCGGCTTCAGCGCCGCCAGTGACGATGCCCGCGATGATGGTGGTGGTGGCCATACCGATAGGCGGTCGCACCGATGAGCGCCGCACCGATGAGCGCCGGCGCGTAGTAGTACGACGGCGGCGGGGCGTAGTAAGCGGGAGCCGGCTCGTAGTACACGGGAGCCCGCTCGTAATACACGCGCCGCGGCGGGGCTTGATACACGCGCTCAGGCTCGTAGTCGCGCTCGACGTAGCGGCGTTCCACGGGCGCTGCCTCATAGGAGCTGCGCTCGACGTAGCGGCGGTCCACGCGCTCCGCGTAGCGCGGCTCGTAATAGCCGCGGTCATGGCGGCCGTAGCGGTCGTAGCGGTCGTAGCGGCCGTAGCGGTCGTAGCGGTCGTAGCGGCCGTCATTGTGGTTGTCGCTCAGGCCGCCGGCTAGGAC
>JBKJYC010000425.1:0-2672 GCA_046715885.1 Usitatibacter sp. | reverse complement strand
CTCGTGCGCAGTCCGCCGTGGTCCCGGCGCCGGCTTGCGCTGCTGGGCGCGCTCGCGGGCGCCTTCCTCGCCGGCGCGCTGCTGCGCCTGGCCGAATGGACCGCGCCGGCTGGAGCGCCGGTCGCGGTGGCGCTGCTGCAGGGCAACGTGCCGCAGCACCTCAAGTTCCGCGACGACGTGCGCGCGAAGACGCTTGCCGACTACCGCGACATGATCCTCGCGGCGAAGGCGCGCCTGGTCGTGTTGCCGGAGACCGCGCTGCCCGCCTTCATGGACCGCCTGCCGCCGGGCTACCTCGAGGACCTGCGACGCCACGCGATACAGTCGAACAAGGAGATCCTCGTCGGCGCGGTCGAGCGGCGCTTCGAGGGCGAGCGCTTCGACTATTTCAACAGCCTCGTGACCGTGGGCGAGGGCGCCCCGCGGTCGTTCCGCAAGCGCCACCTGGTGCCTTTCGGCGAGTTCATTCCTCCCGGTTTCCAATGGGTACTCGGAGTCCTGAAGATTCCCCTCACGGATTTCGCGCGCGGGGACGCGGACCAGCCGCCGATCCGCGCCGCGGGCCTGGCCATCGCGGTGACGGTTTGCTACGAGGACATCTTCGGCGAGGAGCTGATCGCCCAGCTGCCGGCCGCGCAACTGCTGCTGAACGTGAGCAACACCGCGTGGTTCGGCGAGTCCTTCGCTTCCGACCAACACCTGCAATCCTCGCAGATGCGCTCCATCGAGACGGGCCGCTGGTCGGTGCGCTCGACCAACACCGGCGTCACCGCGGCGGTGAACGAGCGCGGGCGCGTGGTCGCGCGGCTGCCGCAGTTCACGGTCGGCACGCTCACCGCGGAGATCGTCCCGTTCAGCGGGACCACGCCCTACGTGCGCTGGGGCAACGCGCCCGCCATCGCGCTCACGCTCGGCCTGCTCGGATGCGCCGCCTGGCGCCGGCGCCGGCGCGGCTAGCGCCGCGCTACGCGGGGAGCGCGACTACTTATCCGCTAAAATCACCGCTTTGGCAACGCAGTTTCCCCTCGATGGTCACCTTCCAGCAGCTGGTCCTCGGGCTCCAGGAGTACTGGAGCCGCAAGGGCTGCGCGATTCTCCAGCCCTACGACATGGAAGTCGGAGCCGGTACCTCGCATACCGCGACGTTCCTGCGTTCGCTCGGGCCGGAACCGTGGCGCGCCGCCTACGTCCAGCCCTCGCGGCGGCCCAAGGACGGACGCTATGGCGAGAATCCGAACCGCCTGCAGCACTACTACCAGTTCCAGGTCGTCCTGAAACCCTCGCCGCCCGAAATCCTCGAGCTCTACCTGGGATCGCTCGAAGCCGTGGGCTTCGACCTGAAGAGCAACGACGTGCGCTTCGTCGAGGACGACTGGGAGAATCCGACCCTCGGCGCGTGGGGCCTGGGCTGGGAAGTGTGGATGAACGGCATGGAGATCACGCAGTTCACCTACTTCCAGCAGGTCGGCGGCCTCGACTGCAAGCCGATCACGGGCGAAATCACGTACGGCCTGGAGCGCCTCGCGATGTACCTGCAGGGCGTGGAGAACGTCTACGACCTGGTATGGACCGAGTGGGAGGAAAACGGCGCGGCGCGCAGGCTCACCTATCGCGACGTGTATCACCAGAACGAGGTCGAGCAGTCGACCTACAACTTCGAGCATTCCGACGCGTCCACGCTCTTCCGTCATTTCGGCGACCACGAGGCGGGGGCGAAGCGGCTGATGGAGGCGCAGCTGGCGCTGCCCGCCTACGAGCAGGTCCTGAAGGCCGCGCATGCCTTCAACCTGCTCGACGCCCGCGGTGCCATCTCCGTCACCGAGCGCGCCGCGTACATCGGGCGCATCCGCAACCTGGCAAAGGCGGTGGCGCAAAGCTACTACGAGTCGCGCGAGCGGCTCGGCTTCCCGATGCTGGCCGTGCCCCGGGCCGCCGCGGCATGAGCGCGCCGCTCCTGGTCGAGCTCCTCTGCGAGGAGCTGCCCCCCAAGGCGCTCGCGCGGCTCGGCGCGGCGTTCGCCACCGGCCTTCGCGACGGGCTCGCGAAGCGTGGCTTGGTCGACGCGACTAGCGAGCCACTCGCTTTCGCCACGCCGCGCCGCCTCGCGATGGGCCTGCGCCAGGTCCGGGCCGCTTCGGAGCCGAAGGCGCTCGAGGTGAAGCTCATGCCCGTCTCGGTCGGGCTCGACGCGTCCGGCAAGCCGACCGCCGCCCTCGAGAAGAAGCTGCTGGCCGCGGGGCTCACCGGCATCGATCCGGCGCGCTTCAAGCGCCGCCTGGACGGCAAGGCCGAGGCGCTGTTCGTCGACACGACCACGCCCGCCGTGCCCCTCGCCGAGGCGCTCCAGGAAGCCCTCGACGAAACGCTCGCGCAACTGCCGATCCCGAAGGTGATGAGCTACCAGCTTGCCGACGGCAAGACCACCGTGCGTTTCGTGCGACCGGCGCACGGCCTCGTGGCGCTCCACGGCCCCGACCTGGTGCCGGTTCGCGCGCTCGGGCTGGAGGCGGGCCGCGCGACGCGGGGCCACCGCTTCCAGGGTGCCGGGCGCGTCGAGATCGCGCGCGCCGACGACTACGAGCGCGCGCTCGCCGAGGAGGGAGCGGTCATCGCCTCGTTCGCGCGCCGCCGCGCCGGGATCCTCGCGCAACTGGAGGCGCTGGCCACCAAGC
>JBKJYC010000424.1:0-7625 GCA_046715885.1 Usitatibacter sp. | reverse complement strand
TGGCGAAATCCTGGGAGATGGTCGCAAGTGGCACTCCCGCGCGATATCGTCCCAATTGGAACGTGAGCCCTGCGTAGTCCGGGAGCCGCATGAAGAACGAGAAGTAGAGTCTGGTGAGCTGCGGCATTCCGTTCTGGAACTCGGCGGAGTTGAAGAAGTTTTCGACCACTTGGGCTCGCGTGCTTGTGCCGTCTATCGCAGCTTTGTGAGTGCGGATCCCGGGCCAGTCTCCCACGCGCGCAAGGAAGTCGCGATACTGCTGCATGGCAAAGAGACGCGACGAGCCGAAGACGTCGTTGTCCTTCGCGCTCGGGTTTAGGCCTTCGCAATATTCGACGCCATACGGAACGCCGTCGTTATCCGTATCGCCGGTGAGCGGTTCCTCCGGGCTCGAGGGGACGGCCCGATAGATTCCCAAGCCGCTTCCCGAGATGCCGAAGGCGATCTGGGCCCGGTTGGGCACGTTTGCGGGCAGAGGCGTGGTCGGTGTATCGAACTTTTCGGGCGGCGGCAGGACGATGGGTCCTGTCACGATTTCAGCTCGCACCACGACTTCGGAGATGACGCCGGCATACTGCAGTTCGTAGTCCGATGGATTCTCCGAGTATCGCGACTTGTCGGCTGGGGCCGGACAACGGTTGTTGTCCACACCCGCACACAGGACCTCCTTGATCTTTCGAACGAGGCATTGAAAGTCGACCGGTCGGACATGGCCGCGGAACAGCGGTGTCGGAGGACTGCCCATGAAATCGATGGGCGCGCTGAGATTGGTCGTTTCACCGGCGGTGAAGTAGGTGGAAACCAGCTTGCTCCCATTGTTGCCGGTGCTGATTGGGCCGGTTCCGAACCAGACCCCCTCCCCGACAGCGCCGCCGAGCCAATTCTGATAGTCCCGCGCTGCGTTGCTCGTGTCGGCGCTGGTGTAGTCAAAGTCGGCGCCGCCCTCCCCGGAGAGGTCGCCGCTCCAGTTGTTCGTAAACGCCAACATGAGGATCGCGATGGGTGGCAGGGGCGGGCTCGCGCTCGTGTCGTTGACGTATGCGAACAAACTCGCGCCCGCGCTGGTCTGCGCAGGCGTCGGCTCAGGCTGGCCAGGCACGACGACGAGATTCCCGTAATCGCCATCCCCAAGGACGTTGGTGGGATGCGCCTTGCGGGGCAGATACGAGGACACACCAAGGAATGCCTGCAACATCAGATGTGCGGGTGCTCCGTTACTTAAGAAGGGGCGAGGCTTGTTGCTCGACCATGAGTAGCCATACATGTCGTTGTACCCACCTCCGACGATCGGCCGGTGCCTGACCCACAGCGTGTGGAGAAGCATGCCGAACTCGCCGCAGTAGACAGACACGCCCGGAGTCGCCCCGATCGTGCTCTGCGGCTGCAAGCCTCGCTGGTTCGGATAGCCGCTCAGGTTGTACACATGACTTCCGGTCCATTGCCCCAGGTCGTAGGTGACGGTGTTGGCGACGAAATCGTCTCCTTGCCAGCGGGCGAGCATCGAGTGCGTGCTCCCAAGAACACCGTTGTTGGGGTCTCGATACTGGCCGCCCACCGTGTAGCCCGCGAAGGGAACGTAGCAGGGATTGTCCTGAAGGGCCTCGAATGTTCCGTTGAAAGTGCCGAGGTACTTAGCCTGTGCCGCACTCGCGCCAACGATTGCGGCGAGCAAGAAGACCCGTAGTTTCGGATTTTCCATTCTGTTCTCCTTGCAGTGAGTACCGTGTTGGGATGACCGAACGGCAGAGCTGATTGTGTTGAGACGGGAATTGTAAAACCCCACCCGTCTAGGTAGGGACGTGATTTCGTTTAACATCTGTCGCATTGGAGCGACGCGAATCGAAGCTAGAGTGTCGCCGCGGTGCGACAACATGAAGATTGAACCCACACGATGGAACAGCGAGCCGCCATTGGTCGTCGATCTCGATGGCAGCCTGTTGCGCTCGGACATGCTGCTCGAGACGATCGCCGCGGCGGCGCGAGGAGCGCCCCAGGTGGTTCTGCTGATCCCTCTATGGCTTCTGTCGGGGCGAGCGCACCTGAAGGCGCGCCTTGCGGAGCGCGCGAGCGTGCGCGAGGAGCTGCTCCCGTACCGCACGGACGTCGTGGAGTGGCTCGCGTCGGAACGCGGGCGGGGCCGGCGCATCGTGCTCGCGACGGCATCCAACGAGCGAGTCGCGCACGCCATCGCGAATCACCTTGCACTCTTCGACGAGGTCATCGCGAGCCGCGCCGACCGCAATCTCAAGGGCGATGCGAAGCGTGACGCGCTCGTCGAGCGCTTCGGCGAAGGAGGATTCGATTACGCCGGCGACGGCCCCGCGGACGTTCCCGTTTGGCGCTCGGCTCGCCGGGCAATCCTACTGCGCGACGCGCCGGGGCTAAAGGCGCTGGCAGGCAGAGACATGGAAATGCTCGTTCCCCGCAAATCGTCCAGACTTCGCGTCGCCGCCCGCGCCTTGCGCCTCCACCAGTGGACCAAGAACCTGCTGGTCCTCGTGCCCTTGCTCGCCGCCCACAAGGTCGGCGATGCCCCGGCAATGATGGCGGCAGGGCTCGC
The DNA here is from genome assembly GCA_046715885.1 of Usitatibacter sp. Classification (GTDB taxonomy): domain Bacteria; phylum Pseudomonadota; class Gammaproteobacteria; order Burkholderiales; family Usitatibacteraceae; genus Usitatibacter. The sequence continues at coordinate 5,065 of JBKJYC010000424.1, read as the reverse complement.
CGTTCTCGCGTTCTCTCTCGTTTCCTCGGCGGTGTACTTGGTCAATGACTTGGCCGACCTCGAAGCGGACCGCTTGAGTCCATATAAGCGCACCCGCCCCTTTGCTTCCGGCGAGCTCGGCCTCGGCTGGGGCATCGCGATCGCCCCCGCGTTGCTTCTCTCGGGCCTGGCCCTTGCGTGGTCCGTGCGTCCTGCCCTGTGCGGCGCGATCGCAGCCTATGCAGCGGCGGCCATGCTGTACACGCTCGTTCTGAAGCGCGTGGCGATCCTCGACGTCATCATCCTCGCGGGTCTCTACACCGTGCGCATCTTCGCGGGCGCGCTCGCGGTGACGGTGCCCGTCTCGCAATGGCTGCTCGCTTTCTCGGCGTTCATCTTCCTGTCGCTGGCCCTCGCGAAGCGCCATGCGGAGATCCGGGGCCTAGGAGGCGAGGGCGTCGCTCCGGGTCGCGGTTACCGTTCGGGAGATCTCGGTGTCGTCGCGATGTTCGGGGTCGCGAGCGGTTTCATGTCACTGGTGATCCTCGCGCTCTATGTGTCGAGCTCGGACGTGTCGCGCCTCTACGCGCATCCGGCATTGCTCTGGTTGGTGATCCCGGTGATGCTCTACTGGATCGCGCGCGTGTGGCTCCTCGCGTGGCGCGGCGAGCTTCACGAGGATCCGATCGTCTTCGCGCTGCGCGACCTGCCGAGCTACGCCGCGGGTGCGGCCCTGGCCACCGTCGTCGTCGCGGCGGCCTGGCCCGCGTGACGCCGTCGCGGCCCTCCTGGGGGCGATACCCGAAAACGTCCCAGTCGACGCGCGCCATCGCATGGCGCGACCAGGTTGCGACGCTCGCCACCGAGGCGGGAACCGTGCTCGCGAGCGGCAACAACTGCAGTTACGGCGACAGTGCGCTGAACGATGGCGGCGTCGTCGCGAACCTGTCGAGCCTGGATCGCTTCGTCGGCTTCGACACCGGCACCGGCGTGATTCGGTGCGAGTCGGGCGTCACCCTCGGTGAGATCCTGCGCGCGACGCTGCCGCGTGGATGGGGCCTGCCGGTGATCCCCGGCACGCAGTTCGTCACCGTCGCGGGAGCTGTCGCACACGACGTTCATGGCAAGAACCACGAGGTCGCTGGAACGTTCGCGACGTGCGTGCGGGAGATTGTGCTTTGGCGCTCGACGGACGGACTCGTCACTTGCTCGTCCGAACGCGAGCCGGCGCTGTTCGCGGCGACGATGGCCGGCATGGGACTCACCGGCGCCATCGTCGAGGTCGAGCTGCAACTGCGCCGGCAGGCCTCCACGGAACTCGACGTGGAAACCATCCCCTTCCGCGGCGTCGATGAATTCCTCGACGTCGCCGCGGTCTCCAGGATCGGATCGGAATATACGGTCGCGTGGGTGGACGGGCTCGCACGAGGCCGTCACCTCGGGCGCGGCATCTTCTTCCGTGCGAATCACGCGGCTCGGGACATGTCGGTTCCCCAGCTGCCGGCCGCCCGTCCGCGCGTCGCCGTTCCGTTCGACCTTCCCGCGTTCGTGTTGTGCAGCCTGTCCGTGCGCGCCTTCAATGCGGCGTACGGCGCAGCGCATCGTGCCGGGAGGCGCCGCGTCGGGTGCGCGCCGTTCTTCTTTCCCCTCGATACGGTGGCAGGCTGGAACCGAATCTATGGACGCCGCGGGTTCCTCCAGCACCAATGCGTGGTCCCGATGGCCGCTGCGCGCGAAGCCGTCTCCGCCTTGCTGCGCGACATCGCCGACGCGGGCGAGGCATCGTTCCTGTCGGTGCTCAAGACCTTCGGCGCAAGGCGGTCGCCGGGCCCGCTCTCCTTCCCGCGGGAAGGCGTGACGCTCGCGATGGATTTCCCGATGCGGGGACGCTCGACCCTTGACCTGCTCGAGCGCCTCGATGCGCGCGTGTGCGACGCGGGCGGCGCAGTCTATCCGGCGAAGGACGCCCGCATGTCGGCGGCGACGTTCCGCCGTTCGTTCCCGCGACTGGACGAGTTCCGGCTGCATGTCGACCCCCGGTTCTCATCCTCGTTGTGGCGGCGCGTAAGCGGGGCAGGCGCGTGAGCCGCATCCTCGTGCTGGGCGCCACCTCGGCGATCGCGCAGGCTGTCGGGCGAGTGCTGGCCGCACGGGGCGATTCCCTATACCTGGTCGCACGCGACGCGGCGCGGCTCGAGGCCGTGCGGGCTGATCTGCAGGCCCGCGGCGCGGCGGTGCACATGCGCGTCGCCGACCTCGACGAGCTCGATCGCCACGAGGCGATCCTCGGGGACGCGTGGCCGCGCCTCGGGGGCGTCGATGTCGCGTTCGTCGCCTATGGAGTGCTGATTGAGCAGTCGGTCTGCAGCGACGACGCTTCCGCCGCGGCGCGCCAGATGCACACTAACTTCGTCTCACCGGCAGCACTGGCGACGCGCATCGCCGCGCGCCTGGAGGCGGCTGGCGCCGGATCCCTCGTCGTCGTGGGGTCGGTCGCGGGCGATCGCGGCCGGGCGAGCAACTACGTCTACGGCGCGTCCAAGGGCGGTCTGGCCATCTTCCTCGACGGGCTCCGCCATCGCCTCGCAGGCAGCGGCGTGCACGTCCTCACCGTGAAGCCCGGTTTCGTCGACACACCGATGACGCGCGCCTTGCCGAAGGGACCGCTCTGGGCGACGCCCTCGCGCGTCGCGGACGACATCGTGCGCGCGCTCGACCGGCGCCAGGCCGTTCTCTACACGCCCTGGTTCTGGAGGTGGATCATGGTGGTGATCTGCAACCTGCCCCGGGGAATTCTCCACCGGACGAAGCTCTGATGCGCCGTGCGGCGCTCTACGCCGTCGCAGGCGCCGCCTTTGCCGCGCTGCTCTTCTACCCCTTGAGCACCGCGCGTCCCTATGCGGACGACTTCGCCTTCATCACGATGTCGCGGCAAATCGAAGCGCCCTGGCTTCTGCTGGTGCGGGATGCGTTCGGCCTGTTCTTTTTCCGACCCGTGGGCGCCTTCTTCTGGTGGCTCACGGTCGCCCTGTTCGCAGATCACTTCCCCGCGCACTATCTCGCCAACGTTGCGCTGCACCTGGGCTGCGCGGCCGCTCTCTTCGCTTTCGCCCGAGGCCTGTCGATCCGCGCTCCGGTGGCCATGGTCGCGGCCGTGGCATTTGCGGCGCATCCCACCGCGTTGTCCGCCGCGGCGTGGCTCTCGGACCGCTTCGACCTGCTCGCCACGCTCTTTGGGCTCACGTCGCTTCTCTGTGTGCAGCGCCTCGCCTCGCAGCGTTCGACGGCATGGGCGATGGGCGCGTGTGCCGCGGCTTTCGCCTCGATGCTTTCGAAGGAGACGGGCTTCGTGTTTCCGGCGATCGGCGTGGTGCTGCTCGCGTGGCCGGATCCGCGGAGGCCGATGGTCTCTGCCAGGGCGCGACTCGGCCTCGGCATCGGACTCCTCGCCACGGCGCTCGCCGTCCTGGCGCTGCGGACGCTGGTGCTCAGGGCCGGCGCGGAGTCGATGTTCTTCGCGGGAGGCCTGCTGACGACGGTCGTGGAGGGCACGCTCAAGTGGGCCCGCTTTCTTCCCGACTTCATCGTCGCGCAGGCCGGGAGCGCGCTCGCGGTGTTCGCATGGCTGGGCGCGCTCATGACCCTTCTGCTGGCGGCGTTGATCGCCACTGGGCGCGGGGCTTTCGATCGTCCATTGGCGCGCGCCATCGCGATCGGCCTGGCTCTGATGCTGCTTTCCGCGCTGGTGCAATCGCCGGTCATTCATGCCTCGCGGATCTTTCCCTATCACCTCGCGGGACGCCCAGGCGACTCGGCGATGTTCGACTGGCTGGTCAGCAATCGCTACTACTACCTCTCGCTCGCCGGGTTCTTCATCGTCCTGGGCGCGATCGCGGAGGGCGCCTGGCGCTGGATCGGCGCACGTGGAATTCGCGGCGCGGCGCTGGCGGCTTCGGCGATCACCGCCCTCGCGATCCTCGCGTTGCTGAGTGGCTCGCGCGCCGTCGGCCGGGACTGGGCGAGATTCACGCGCACCTATGACGCCGCCATCATTGCGGCGGCAACCGAGGCGTTCGCCGGATCGCGGCAATGGCCCGCGGGATGCAAGATCTTTCTCTTGGGGACCCGGGAGTACTCGAAGAATTTTCTCTATGGTGCCGATGTCATCGTGAAGCACTCGTTGCCTCGAGGCCATCCGCTGATCGGTTGCCTGGTACAGACGGAGGTGGCGCCGTGGTTCCATCTGGCCGACCATCGCAAGCTGCGGGATGTCGCGCCGCTCGAGGTGATCTCGAGTCGCGGCAAGCCCTATCCGCCCCTGCAGGTCGGCAACATGGCGGTCTATTACCTGCGCATCCCCGACAGCGACGCGGTGCGCCAGGACCCGAATTCACGCTTCTTCGAGTTCGATGGACGGCGCTTCGTCGAAGTAACCGATGCGGTGCGCGAGGGAAGGCGGCCGGTGCGCTTCCTCGACAATCGCCCGCCAGGATGAAGAGTCCGACCCCTACTATTTCTCGAATAACAAGGGCCCCGTTTCCGAGGCCCTTTGAGTTGAAGTACCCCGTGCTACGGCAGGAAGCGGTTGCGGTACCTGAGAGTTCATGAAGCCCTCGAGCATCGTGGTGGCGGTGGCCCCGGTGTCGAAGTACGCGACCCAGTTGTTGAACCCGCCCTGGTCGGGTGCGCGGCGCAACATGCCCACATAGATGGAGGTCACGAACACTTCCGAGCGGATGGATCTGCTGGAACTCCTGCGACTCGGAAAAGCCCACCATCACCTCGCCGCGCGTCATCGCGCCACTGTCGAGCTGGTTCAGCCAGTAGGCGCGGCCCTGCGGGTCGGCAGGACGGCCCAGAACGTTCTGGTAGACCAGGTGCACGACTGGCCGTTGTTGAGCGAGCCGTACCGGTTGGTGAATTCCGCCGACGAGGCGAAATCCTGCGCGATCACGCCCAGGGTCCACGACCGCGGCATGGCGACCGTCCTCGAGGAGCCAGAGATAGTTGTCCTGGAAAGCGGGCACCGCGTGGATCTGCATCGTGGGTCCGAGTCTATTAGAATTGGCGGATGGCGACCAACACG
>JBKJYC010000423.1:0-3725 GCA_046715885.1 Usitatibacter sp. | reverse complement strand
GTGAAAGCCAATCTTCAGAAGGTCAGGGACCGCAAGTACGGGCAGGTGCGGGTCGTGCATGCGGCAGCCGGACCTCGCGGGCATTCTTCTCCAGCGCGGCCTTCCAGCGGACGAGGACTTCGCGCTCGGAAGCTCGGTTCGTTGGCGGTTGGGCAAGGACCTTGCGTTCAGCACGTCACGCGTCGCGTGGCGCTCGCATGACCGCAGTCTCGAGTTCTTCGCCTGGGCGGGCGAGCTGGACGTGCCCCGTGACCGCCGGCGGTGGACGCGGTACGAGAACGGCTTCGGAGTCGCCACGTATTCGCATGGACATTTGTACGCTCGCTTCGAGCGAAAGGGCCGCCTCCACCAGGTGATCCCTCTGGGCGCGAGCTACCACGCCGTCGTCGACGTGGAGCCTCGGCAAATTCACGAGGACCAGCCGGACACGCCGCGTCAGCCGGTGGGCCCCGAGGACCAGCCCGACGAGTTCCTGCCGATGGACTGCGGGCAACCCGATACGCCGAGACAGCCTATCGGGCCGGAAGACCAACCCGACACGCCGCGTCAGCCTATCGGGCCGGAAGACCAACCCGACACGCCGCGTCAGCCGGTGGGCCCCGAGGATCAGCCCGATGGTCTCGGTTTCTGCCTGGGCTCCTGCATGCCGCCCTTCTCGATCCGCGCGCAAGGTTGCAACGAAGGCCCGCGCACGTGCGCGATTGTTCGCGTGGCCGTCGGCTATACCGCCGAGGCCGTGGCTGCGCTCCCCGTGACCGTCGAGGCGAACACGAAGCGTTACGGATTCGACGTTCCTCGCGATCCGCACCACTACGCCCAATACCTGATCGACCTTACGCAAACGTCATGGGTCCGCTCGGGCATCCATGCGCGCATCCGCCTCGCGGGGTGGAGCACCTTCGACCGCATGGAACCGGCGAGGGGCGACATCCAGGCATTGCTGAAGGAGCTTCGCGCGCCGCCCGCGGGCTCGATGACGGAGAAAGTCGCGAACTGGCGCAACACCGCGAGTGCCGACGTTGTGGTGATGCTGACGATGTCGGATCGAATGGTGGACACGGCCACGGGCGCGATGAAGCAGATAGCGGGGCTCAGTCCCGCGCACAACGAAGTCCTGCGAGCGAAGAACGGCTACTCGGTGGTTGTGCTGCCGTATGCGGATGCGAACCTCAGCTTCCTGCACGAGCTGTGTCATCACTTCGGCGCGCGTCATGACCCCTCGCCAAAGGATCCGCAGGACGCGTGGTACGGCCGGGGCTTCCGCGAAGCTTGCCTCTGGCGCACCGTGATGGCCTATGACCTCGAGTGCCCCAAGGGGGTGCCGCGCTACACCATCTGGTCGTCGTGCAACCTCTGGCAGGGAACGGTGCCGGCGGGTAGCCCGCTGCAGAACAACGTTCGCGTGATCAACGAGCAGGCGGGACGCGTCGGCTCGTTCCGGCCTTAAGGCGCGTCGCGATCCTCGAGCATGCGCTGCGCCGCGCGGCGAAGCCCGCGCTCGTGCAGCCATACGGCATGAATCACGCGATCAGCGCGGTCGACCTGCGACGGCGCACCGGAGTCGACGACGAACTCCGTCCAGTCCAAGGCGGGCACGTCGTTCGCCGAGGGCCCGATGCCCCAGACGTACTTCACGCCGGGTTGGAGCACCACGGACTCCGGCAGCGAGTATTCGCGGCCCCGCACTTCCACGCGATGGACGCGGTTCCCATCCTCGCTTGCGAGCTCAAGCGTCCACGCCGCTTCGTCGCCGGTCCACTGGAATCGCCGTGCATCCGTTTCCACCACCGCGCCTTGGGGAGCGACGAGCCGAACGCGCGGCGAACCCCGCATTACCAGGCTGCCTTGCACGAGGCCGTCGGCGCTCGCCTTGATGTTTCGATAGGCAACGTTCAGCTGCCGCGCGGCGACCGGCCTTCCATTGGCGAGCACACCCCTGTCGGTGATGGCGACTTCCGCGGGTCCGTCGACCAGGTAGAGAGCGGCATCGGCCGCGAAGAACACGGCGACGTGCGAGTCGCTGCTTGCGCGCATGCGGTCGCCGACCTTCACCGGGTCAAGCGAACGCACGGGTTGGGCGCGTGCGCCGGAACTCCAGGCCACGGTGCCGCGCACATCGCTCACAAAGTTGCCGAGCGCTTGGGCCAGCACATCCGAAGACACCGCCCACAACACGAGCACGAACCCGGCCACGTGCAGCCAGGAAGTGCGGGTAGTGCGGTCTTGGTCACGAGGGAACATCGGGACTCCTGGGAGAAAACTCTCCCCGGCCTGGGGGGACCGGGGAGAGGTAAAGCAGGCGGCATGCTCTTGGCCTCACGTCGCCTGGCTGGTTGCGGGAGAGGAGGACCCACAACCTGAGACGAATCGTGCGCCGCGCTCGCCGCGACCGCGTTCGGAAACTGCACAGGCCGACTGCGGAATATCGGACAGGATTCGCGCATCCACTAGCGCCACCCCCAGCCTTCGACCGGTTCGTGACCGTCGATCGGCAGGGGTCCCAGGGGTTCGAGATCGGCCTGCGGAACGCGCTCCCGGGCCTGACCGGCGAACACGGCCCGCACTCCCAGGCGCTTGGCCTCGCCCTGAAGCCGCGCGGCGATGTTGGCCGCGTCCCCGATGGCGGTGTAATTGAAGCGGTTCCGGGCGCCCAGGTGGCCGACGACCGCCTCGCCGAACGCCACCCCCGCAACCATCGTGAGTGGTGGCTCACCTTCCTTCGCGAGTTCACTGTTCAACCGCTCCAGACCGCGAAACATGTCCTGGACCGCCTCCCACGCAGCCTTGACCGGCTCCGGGAGCGGCTTGGGCGCGCCAAAGACCGCCATGACGCCGTCGCCGCGGATGTTGTCGAGCATGCCGTCGTGGCGGTGGATCGCGGTGGCGATCGCCTGGTGGAAGCGGTTGAGGAGCGCCATCGCCGCCTCCGGGGTGGTTTGCGCGGTCATGGCTGTGGAGCCGCGCAGGTCCGCGAAGACGAAGGCCAGCAGCCGTCGCTCGCCCAAGCGCCCGGGCCGGATGTCGCCCTTCAGGATCGCGCGCAGCACGCCGGGGCTCACGTAGCCCCCGAAGGCGTCGCGCAGCCGCTCGCGCTCGCGGCGCTCGTTCCAGGCCTCGTGGACGGTGCGTGAGATCCACGCAAGCAACAGCACGAAGAGCGCCGGGGCGATCTCCAGCGCATGGCCGTGGCTCAGGGCGTAGGTCGAGGCGGCGACCAGGAGCGCCGCGGCGATGATCGCCAAGACGAACGCATTGCGCCAGTTGCGCATGAGTACCAGCAACGCGGCTGCGGATACGAGGAGGAAGGTGACCGGCTTTCCGGCTTGCTCGGGCGGATCGCCGTGCATCGCGGTGCGAAGCGCCGCGGCGTGCACCACCACCCCGGGCGAATCGCGTTTCAGCGTCTCCCAACCGGCGAGGTTGACCGGGACCGGGATGCGGTCGGTGTAGCGCTGCGTCTCGCCGATCAGCACGACGCGGTCGCGGAACAGCTTGCCGAGGTACTGCTCGTCCTCGGACCTGAGAACCTCATGCAGCGGCACGTAGCGAAACGGCGCGCCGAGCGCGAAGTCGATCATCCCGTCGCGGCATTTCTTCTGCTGCAGCGCACGGCACAGGCGGCCGGCCAGGGTGGGAAAGGAGCCGTCGTCGGTGGGAATGGCGAGCGAGAAGCGGCGCACGACGCCGTCCGGATCGCGGCCGAAGAGGCTGATGCCCAGGCGCTC
>JBKJYC010000422.1:0-6250 GCA_046715885.1 Usitatibacter sp. | reverse complement strand
GGGACTGGGCGGCGAGGTGTTCGTGATGGACATGGGCGAGCCGGTGAAGATCGTGGACCTGGCGCGCGACATGATCCGCCTCTCGGAGCTTTCCGAGAACGAGATCCGCATCGTCTACACGGGGCTGCGCCCCGGCGAGAAGCTCTTCGAGGAGCTGCTGCCCGACGACGAGCACACCCGCCCCACGCCGCACCCGAAGCTGCGCATCGCGAAGGCGCGAGACGTGCAGCCGGACTGGCTCGATGGCTTGCTCGCGTGGCTGCACACTGACCGCATCCCGAGTGAATCCGAGGTGCGCCGCGACTTGAAGCGCTGGGTGCCGGAGTTCCAATCCCAGGTGCGCCCGCGGCTCAAGTCGGTACCGGTCTCCAAGGCCGCGACTCCGTAGCGAGCGATTCGAAGGCCTGCAGCGCCTCTTCGACGCTCACGTCGGCGACGTCGCGCGATTCGGGCTGCAGCAGCCGGTAGTCGACACCCCAGGGCCGCCAGCGCACCGCGTCCGAATCCCCGAAGAAGCATACGACCGGCTTCCCCATCGCCGCGGCGATGTGCATTGCGCCGCCGTCGCTGCACACGATCGCGTCGCACGCCGCGAGCCCCGCCACCAGCGCTCCCAGCTCGCGCGTATCGACCGGCTCGATCGGCAGGCCCCGGGCTGCCTCGACGATTCGCCGCGCCTTGCCGTCGTCGCCGGGATGGCGCGCGTCATCCTCGGCGCCGGGGGCCCAGAAGAGGCGGAAGCGCGCCCCGTGGCGCTCGTGGATCGCACGCAGCAGCGGCGCGAAGCGCTCCTCGGGCCAGCGGCTGCTGGACTTGCGCGCGCTCACGTGCACCGCGATCGTGGGCGCGCCGTCCTCGCGCGCCGGCGGCGTGAAGGCGAGCCGTGGCGCGGGTGGCGCACCCGTGATGCCGAAAGGCTCGAGGATGCGAAAGGTGAGCTCGACGTGATGGCGTCCGCGGCCGCCCGCGTACTCCACCGGTTGGTCCACGCCGAAGAGCTGCCAGCCCGGCGGCACGAACGCGGTGATGTGCGCCGGCTTGATGAAGCGCGCGGTACGAATCTGGCGGACGTGGATGCCCGGGGTCGGCACGAGCACGTGGTCGTAGCGTTCCCGGCGCAACTGCAGCAGCTGGCGGAAGCGCGCGATCCAGCCCGGCGAGTACCCGGCTCGGTGCTTGGCCTTGGTGTACGAATGCACGCGATCGATGTCGGGTTGGCCATGGAGCACCGGGGCGTTGTAGCTGTTCACGAACGCGTCGATGCGCGCTTGCGGAAACCGCTGCCGGAGCGCGTGAAACACTGGCGTGGTGTGCACCAGGTCGCCGATGTTGTCGCGGCGGATGACGAGAAATTTCACGGGCGCGAGCGGTCGCGGGCGAGCCCGAGCAGCATGCCCATCAGCGCCCAGAAGAAAAGCCCGTTGTGGCGGTAGAGGAAATCGTCGGTGAGGTTCTTGGCGACGAAGCCCGCCAGGACGGCGAGGCCCAGGATGCCGACCGCACAGCTCTCCCGCTCACGCAGTGCCCGAACGAATTCGCGCGCGAGCAGCGCCAGGATGGTGGCGAAGAGAACAAGCCCCACGGTGCCCAGCTGCAGGGCGATGTTCAGGAACATGTTGTGCGCGTGCAGCAAGTCCGGATGGTCGATGTGCCGCGGCGTGAGGGGGCGCAGTGCGCCCGACGCGATCTCGCGCCCGTAGCCGTGGCCGAGCCAGGGGGCTTTCGCGATCTCCTCGGTGGCCGCTTTCCACAGCGCCGGGCGCAGGTCGATCTCCAGGCTCACCATTCCGCCCGAGCGCACGGAAGCGTCCACGTGGCTGCGGTGGCTGGAGGTGAGCGCGGCCAGCGTCACGATCAGCGCGAAGGCGGCCAGAGCCATGTAGCGCATGCCGTGGAGCCGCGGCGGCGCGGGACGCGCGAATCGCAGCGCCAGCGCCGCGGTCGCGAAGGCCGCGAGGAGCGCGGGCCATACGATGCGATTCTCGGTGCTCCACGCCACCGCGAAGAGCAGGAGCAGCGCCACGAAGAACAAAACTGCGCGCGGCGGTTGGTCGTCGCGCTCGCTCCATGCGAGCGGCAGGAGCAGGGGTGCCAGCATCACGAGATGCGTGGAGAAGGCGCCGCCTCCGCCATCCCAGGCGCGCAATCCGAAGCGCGGCTCGAGGTGCGCGCGCAAAGACTCGGCGACGACCAGGGCCACGGCGCCGAGGAGCATGGTCGTCCACCAGACGCGCCAGCGCGCCCGATTCGCCGCCAGGTAGAAAATGGTGAATGCGAAGGCGCCGTAAAGCAGCTGGCGGCGGAGCTCCTCCAGGCTCTGCTCGCGATCCACGGTCCATGCGAGCGATGCGATGGCGAGCGCGCACCAGGCGGCAAGGGCCAGCAGCAGCGCGCGCGGAGCCGGGCCGGGGATCGCGAGGCGGCGCGTGAGCGCGAGGTACACCAGGCAGGAGAGCGAGACGATGAGGGTCGCCGCGCGCCACCCCGCCGAACTCGTGAACGGTGCCACGAGCAGGAAGAGCGAGGTGGATGCGGTGAGGATGCGCTCGGCGACGGGAGGATGGTTCATGGCCGAGGGATTTGTGGCGCGCCCGACACGATTCGAACGTGCGACCCCTGCCTTCGGAGGGCAGTACTCTATCCAGCTGAGCTACGGGCGCGTATGTGTCGGATTCTAAACGATCCCGGCTATAATTCGCACCCTAACCGAAGGAAAGTGCATGCACGAGCACCACCCCGACGCCATCGAGAAGAACATCGAGACGCACCCGGTGAAGCTGGCGATCGGCATCGCGCTCGGCGCCGTAGCGCTGATCGTGGGCATCCTCCTCCTGGTGAACCTCGCGATCGGCGCTTATGCGGGCCGCTCGACGAAGGGCGAACCCGCGATGTCCGACGCGGCGGTGACCAAGCGCATCGCCCCGGTGGCGAAGCTGGCGCTCGATCCGAATGCGAAGGTGCCCGAGCCGGCGAAGGTCGCGCCACCGGGCGCCGCGCCTGCCGTGGTGGGCGCCGCTGTCATCCCGCCGCCGGCGGCCAAGGGCGCCAAGGCCGCGGATGGCAAGGCGACCTACGATTCGGCCTGTACCGCGTGCCACGCCACTGGGGTTGCGGGCGCGCCCAAGCTGGGCGACAAGGCAGAGTGGGCCGCGCGTCTCAAGGCGGGCAAGGACGCGCTGCACGCAGCCGCGCTGAAGGGCAAGGGAGCGATGCCTCCGAAGGGCGGCAACACCGCGCTCGCCGACGATGCCGTGAGGGCCGCCGTCGAATACATGGTCGCCGCCTCGAAGTAGGTCTCCCCCTGGCCGATTACGCAATCGGCGACCTGCAGGGTTGCTTCACGCCGCTGGAGCGGCTGCTCGAGCGTCTCGCCTTCGATCCAGCGCGCGACCGCCTGTGGTTCGTGGGCGACCTTGTCAATCGCGGCCCCCAGTCGCTCGAATGCCTGCGCTTCGTGAAATCGCTGGGCGAGAGCGCGCTCACGGTGCTGGGCAACCACGACCTGCACCTGGTCTGCGTCGCCGAGGGCCTGGAGAAACGCAAAGGCCGCGACACGCTCGACGCGATTCTCGCCGCGCCCGATCGCGACGAGCTGGTCGCGTGGCTGCGCACGCGTCCCCTGATGCACGTCGAAGGCGATGTCGCGATGGTGCACGCGGGCCTGCTTCCCGAGTGGACGGTCGGCAGGGCGCGCGAGCTCGCGGCCGAGGTGGAGACCGCGCTTCGCGGTCCCGGTTACCGCCTGCTGCTGGAGCGCATGTACGGCGACAAGCCGGATCGCTGGAGCGAGGACCTCGAGGGCGTGGAGCGCTGGCGCCTCATCATCAACGCGATGACGCGGCTGCGGGTCCTCGACGCCTCCGGGCGCATGGTCCTCAAGTTCAAGGGCGAGCCCGGAGACGCGCACGAAGCCTGGACGCCGTGGTTCGACGCCCCCGTCCGAAAGAGCCGCGACCACACCATCGTGTGCGGCCATTGGTCCGCCTTGGGTCTCAAGGTGCGCCCGGACCTCCTGTCGTTGGACAGCGGTTGCGTGTGGGGACGCGAGCTGTCGGGCGTTCGCCTCAGGGACCGGATGGTGTTCTCGGTTCGCTGCCCGGATCGGGAAGGCCGAGAAGACTAGCCACGCGGCCCTGCGCGAGCTTCGCCACCTCGCGCCGCGAGAGCCCGGCGGGGTCGATGGGCTCGGCGAACCGCAAGCGTGCCACCACGCGCTTCTGCCGCGCCACCAGGCCCAGCGATTGCGCGAACGTGAGCTCGCCCACGAAGCTCACCGCGCGGCACAGCGTGCCGTCCGGGTACTCGTAGCGGATGGCCACCGGCTGGACGCGAGCCCGGTTCGCCACAGCAGGCTCGAAAAGCGCGCTGTGAAACTTGAGCAGCCGGTCGCCCTCGCTGGTGGTGCCTTCGGGAAAGAAGCCGACGCAATCGCCTTCCTCGAGGGCCTCGTGCACCAGTTCGTTGATGCGCACCGTGTCGTGGAGCTTGGCGCGGCGGATGAAGATCGTGCCGGACTTGAGGGCGACCCAGCCGGCGATGGGCCAATCGCGGATCTCGCTCTTGGCGATGAAGCGGGTGGGGCGCACCGCGGAGACCGCGAAGGTGTCCATCCACGACACGTGGTTGGGGGCCATGATCGTCGCGGCGCCCTCCTCCGGAGGCCGGCCCTCGACGACGATCTCGATCGCCAGGACGCGAAGCAGCTTTCCCGACCACCATCGCATGATCTTGCGGCGGCGCTCCCGCGTGACGCGCGGGAACACCAGCCGCAGGATGGGAAAGGCGAGCGCGACGTGCGCGAGAGTGCGCGTCCAGCGGATCGCGCGGACGATGCGGCCGTTGCGGGGGTGCGCCGTCAGTGGGTGACGCGGGTGCCGCCGCGGCCTGAGAGGACGCGAACGCGATCGCCGTTGCGGAAGCGCTCGTCGGCTTCCTGGGTCACGGCGACGTACTTGCCGTTGTCGAGGAGCACGGTGATCTCCAGTCCGCTGCGCTGGTTCGCCTCCTGCTCGATGGCCTGGCCGAGGATGCCGCCCAGGACCGCGCCGGCGATGGCGCCGACGATCTGCCCGTTTCCTCCGCCCACGTGGCTGCCGCCGACACCGCCGATGACCGCGCCCGCGGCGCTCCCCACCCCGGTTTCAGGAGGCTGGATGCGAACCAGCCGCACCGATTCCACCACCCCGAAGCGCACGTGCTGCTCCCCGCGCACGCCGTAGGGGCCGTAGTCGGCCGAGCCATAGCGCGGGTACGCGCAGCCACCCAGCACCAGCGCGGACACGACCGCCGCCATCGTCATCACCTTCGTCGTCTTCATCCCGGTCTCCTTCAGAGCGCTTCGCCGAATGCTTCCCGGTACTTCGCCGCGATGTCCGCCCGCGAGGGCCGGTGGTTCTGGCCGCCGCGGTGCGCGATCTTGATCGACCCCATCACCGAGGCCAGGCGGGCGGACCTGCCCCAATCCCAGCCGAGCGCCAGGCCATGCAGCAGCCCGGCGCGGTAGGCATCGCCGCAGCCGGTGGGGTCCACCAGACCCTCCGGCCTGACGGCCGGGATGAGCTCCTGTTGCCCGCCAGCCAGCACTGTCGAGCCCTCCCCGCCGCGGGTCACGACCACAGCTTCCACCATCGCGGCGATCTCGGAAAGGCTCTTGCCGGTCTTCTGCTCGATCATCCGCGCCTCGTAGTCATTTACGGTCAATGCCTTGGCGCCGCGGAGCATGGCGAGGAGCTCCTCGCCGGAGAACATGGGCAGGCCCTGCCCCGGGTCGAAGAAGTACGGGATGCCGGCGGCGGCCAGATCGCGAGCGTGCTCGATCATTCCCTGCCTTCCGTCGGGCGAAACAATGCCCAGCGTCGCACCTGCGGCCTCCGCCACCCGGTTCAGGTGCGCGCTTCCCATGGCGCCCGGATGGAAGGCGGTGATCTGGTTGTCCTCGATGTCCGTGGTAATGAAAGCCTGGGCGGTGAACTGGTCGTCCAGGCGCCGGATGAGCTTCTGCGACAGGCCCAGCATGGTGAGTCGATCGGCGTACGGGCCGAAGTCGTGGCCCACGGTGGCCATGATGGACGGATCGTCGCCCAGCAGCAGGAGGTTGTAGGCAATGTTGCCCGCGCAACCCCCGAACTCGCGGCGCATCGTCGGCACCACGAAGCAGACGTTGAGGATGTGGATCTGGTCGGGAAGGATGTGTTTCCGGAATGGCTCCTGGAACACCATGATCGTGTCGTAAGCCATGGAACCGCAGACC